>NZ_BAABFR010000108.1:0-16198 GCF_039541155.1 Tsukamurella soli | reverse complement strand
TGGACTGGGTGCCGTGATCTGGGAGGTCGTTGCGGGCGCGTGGTGTGCCGCTGGACCGAGTGCGATGGTTCGGCAGGGTTTGCGTGACCTAGTGAGCGCGACGAGACGGTGACTGCCGGTCCGTGGGTCGGGTGATCCAGGTGGCGTTGTTCAGCGCCGAGTACCCGTGTGCGCGAACTCCTACGGGATCTGATCACGCCGAGCGCTAAGCAGTGGCAGGATCTCCGTCGTGCCCGAAGACTCTCCCGCCCAGAAGCGACTTACCCGGCTCTTGCGAGAGTACGAGACCAAGCCCATAGATGACGCGTATTTGGATCTGTACTCTGAATTTGATCAAGGGCTGGCGAGAGCATTTGCAAGTATTCACGCAGAGCTTGACAAAGAGTTCGATTTTATGAACTACAAGTCGCGAAACGGGGCCGAGGGGCATTTCAACGCCGACAACAGTCGCAACTTGCTCGCCCTTAAGGATGAGATTCGGAAACTAACTTTGGCGCTTGAGCAGTCTGGGCAGACACTTGTCCTCGCAAATGAGTACCAACGAGTACTCCGAGACTCAGAGGAGTGGCTGACACAGTGGGGCGGGAGCCCAATCCCTGCCGGTTTCACTCCAATAACGATCGATCAGTACGAGGCTGTGATCGGGCTAGGAGAACAGGCTGTGGTCGTTGCAGCGGCACCGAGTGCGCGCCTAACGCTGGTGGGAGAAGGCGCATTCGCGCACGTCCACAGATACATTGACCCCACCTACGGTTTCCCGGTGGCACGGAAGAAACTCAGGCGGAACTCTGCCGAAGAAGAGCGTTCGAGATTCCTCCGCGAGTACGAAATCATGAAGGGCCTGAGGTTTCCATACATAGTTGAAGTATACTCATTTGATGAGTCCAACTACTCGTACACGATGGAATACTGTGAGTACACCTTAGAACAGTACATCAAGCGCAGAAACAATCAACCCGCATTCGACTTCGGCGCGAGAAAGAGACTGACCTTGCAGTTTCTTTACGGACTGAACTACCTGCACTACAAACATATATTTCATCGAGACCTAAGCCTCAAGAACATCCTACTTAAAGCGTATGATGACGAAGCTGCGGTTGTCAAGCTCTCAGATTTCGGCCTCGCAAAAGAAGTGGATTCAGGGTTCACTAAGACCGGAGATGAGGTGCGAGGTACATATATCGACCCGGCCCTGGGAGGCGACTTCAAAGATTTCACAGCTGTGAACGACATCTGGGTGGTAGGGGTCGTTCTTTCGTACATCTTCAAGGGGGTGCATAACCTCCTACCTGGAACAGATCCTGTCGGCAAGATCGTTCAGAAGTGTTCGCAGTCCGAACCTTCAAGACGGTATCAGTCGGTCCGGGAGGTCATCGATGCCGTGGAGGGTTTGAATGCATAGCTGTCTGCAAGTTGGCGATCGCCTCGAGGATGCGTGCGTCACCCCACGCGGCGCCCTCAAGACCGCGTTTGTGTGAGCCGGGTGACCGCCGGAGCCGCCCGAACGTCCAGCGCTGCGCCGACCTCGCGGTATCGGGCCACAAGTGAGGGACCAGCACCTCAAACGAAGTCCGAACGCGTCCCGAACCGTGATAGAGATGAGACGATGTCCATGTGCCGAAGTTGCCACTCACTGAAATGACCGTCCAATACCTCGTTGGCCTTTGCGCCGCGCGATGGAATCCTGCGGCGATTGACATCGTTGTTGGGGATATGGTAAACGATCCCGCAGCCGGCAAGGAGCGTGATGTGGATGTCACAGTAACCGTTACTGACCCTGTCAGTGGGAACCACGCTTTCAAGGCCTACGAAGTAAAGCACGAGGGGCAGCCAATCGATGTTACCACAGTCGAACAACTCTGCATGAAATTCGCCGACATGGATTCGATCACGGATCGGGCTATCGTATCGACTTCCGGATTCACGAACGGTGCCGAAAGGAAGGCGGAAGCACACGGTGTCACCCTATATCGACTTGAGCCATGGACGAAGGACCTCAGTGAGCAGTTCCCGATCCTGACGATGAAGGGCACGCCGCAAGAATGCTTACCGTCGAGTCAGTTCCTTCTTCGCTGGATAGGCTGGAATATCACGATCGTCACTCAACAGCAAGTGTCGTATGACTGGTCCACGGCGTTATTCGACAACCAGGGGCAGGGCAACAGTCGGGTCGCTTCCGTTGAAGAGTATTTTAGGGATCTACTTCTGCGGTCAAGTCAGATATTGTTCCAGCTCGAACCCGCTCAGACCGTCCTGCGAACCTTCCCAATCCCCTTCCACGAACCTTCAAATTCGGCAGAAGCATGTGGTCCCGGATGGCCGCACACTCACACGATCGACGTCCGCGCGGACGGGGTGTATATGCGCTCGAATTCCTCGCTCGTCCTCATCGAAACTATCACGATAAACGGAAATCTCCAGTGGCACCGCGGTGCACCGACCGA
Source organism: Tsukamurella soli (assembly GCF_039541155.1). Lineage (NCBI taxonomy): Bacteria > Bacillati > Actinomycetota > Actinomycetes > Mycobacteriales > Tsukamurellaceae > Tsukamurella > Tsukamurella soli. The sequence goes on along the minus strand of NZ_BAABFR010000108.1, from coordinate 13,754 downwards.
GTACTACGCGGTGTCCAACATCGCCACAGGTGAGGCGCTAGCTGGAACCCTCGTGACGTTGGGCGAGCGAGAGGGGACGATGCAAGTTCTGGTACTCTCACCCGATCGCAGGACTATAGACATCCGCCTGATCGAACTCCCTGAGAAGTGTCGGAATAGTATTCGCCGATTAAAGATCGATCCAGTCGGAGAGTCGACGGAGTAGCGGTCCTTGTAGGCATGCCTCGCACCGCTTACCCGCGGAAGGTTACATGAAAGAGCTCTCCGGTGTTTCAGTGGCCACCATTGCCGTGAGTGTCGTCCGCCGTGGCATCCGGTCGATGCGGCGCCGACCGGAAACCGGGGCCACGTGAACAGCAGTCGGAAGCACAGCTGGACTTGCAGGGATTGCGGGATCCATGTACTCGTCGCGAGGCGCCGCACTCACACATCCGCGCCCCCCACGTGATGCGGTGATATCAGCCCTGACAGCTCTGCCCATGCTCTGCCCATCTTCAGAGGCAGAATACCCAAGCATCTCAAACGGCTCAGCGGGCGCCCACCTGCCCGGTCGAACCTGCCGACGACACCATAACGTTGCCCTTGAAGGCCCACTACGGCGGCCCACGCGACTCTCCGGGCCTGTGCCCGGAAACGCAGGCTCAGTGGAGACAGATCCCAGGCGCCTCTTGCCGCCGGCCAAGTTTGTCAGCGGCCACCTTGGCGAGCCGATCCGCGTCGGTGCCCCCCGGAGCACTTGTGGTCGCTGTCGTCGCCGGCGTATTTCACGCCTGCGCGATATCGCGAAGGTTCACTACCGTGTTCCTGCCTGACCCGTCGGTGAGCACCATCAGCATAAACCCGTCGTCCTGCCGTTCTGTGAGTACCACAGAGACCGGCGTGCGTTTCCATTTCGACGAGGGAACCACGGCGCAGTAGGGAATACATGGGTTGATCGTCCACACGCCACGGCCTAGCGCCGTTTCCGTGCTCCACACCGACCAATCGATGTCAACCACCTCATTGTTTGCGTCCGCGCAGGTGATGACGATCTCAGCCGGTCGGATCGACTTGTGCCCGCAGTCGTACGCATACGCAGGCGTCATGGGCGGCGGATCCGCCTGTGCCACAGAGGGAGTGAGCGATACACAGATTCCACTTGCGGCGACCGCAGTGATCCACTTCTTCACGCTGGATCATGATACGTGGTGCGGGCGCGGTTCGGTGCGCGTCGGCCGAAACCACCGATACCACTACCACCCCACCAAACATCGGGACGGGTCCGCTGCGCGAGTACGTGACATGTCCAAACTGTCTATCGGTGCCGCTGTCCCTACTTGTGCCCCGTGGGGACGACTCGCCGGTGTCAGTTGGGTCTGTGGTCGGGGTGCCGCCGTCGCGCCGGGTGTCGGCGGGGCGGATCGGCGTACGATGCGTTTCCGGCAGGCGTCTGTCGCGTAGTTCTGGCGTGGGCGGAGCGGGGCTCCGCAGCCGCAGGGGCATCGTGGTTGTTCTGGTTCGTGGCGGTCGAGGTGGAACGCGAGTACCGTTCGCCAGTCGCGGCGCGCCGCTGCGAGCGGCAGGTCGCACCATGGGTGGTCGATCGCGGCCCGGTTCAGGTGGTCGAGTGCCACGTCGACGGCGAGCATGATCAGCGCTTGCACGTGTCGGTCGCGGGGAGTCGCATCCTTCCGGCGCCAGCGCGCGACGGTCCGTTCCGCGACGTCGAATCGTGCAGCGATGTCGACGTTCGATAGCGTGGCGATGCACGGCCACACCAGAGCCGCCAGGATGTCGAGCGGGGTTCCGTAGTCGTTGACGACGTCGTCGAGCGCGGTGACGGTTCCGGCCTGGACGTCGTCGATCTTGTTGGCTTCTTTCCCGATGTGGTGCAGGTTGCCGCTCGTGAGGTGGACTTGCCGTCGTCCGAGGAGCCCGGTGGTGTCGTGTCTGCATGGGTTTCCCTCTGGGCCTGCGGATTTCGCTTCAGGGTGGCGCATGTATCGGTGCAGGACGTCGCGGTAGGAGGTGACGACGACGAGGTCTGCCGGTTGGCCGCCGAGGGTGTGATCCCAGTCCTCGGTGGTGATTCTGTAGGTCGGGCCGTGGGGGTCGTGGAGGTTGCGCCACATCAACCCGGCCCACAGCGTGGCGTCGGCGCTGTACGGGGCGATGAGGGTGAACTTCTCGGGGTCGGCACCGGGTGGGTGTCCGAGCGGTGCGGCGTGCGCGACGAGCAGGAAGTTGTACGGCTTGATCTGCTGAGCGTATGGCCGTGTCTCGTTCCACGTTGCGAGCGGCTGCAGCATGGTCGGTGAGGAGATGGTGATCCGTCCGAGCGCTGGTCGGTCGAGCCAGTCCGGCTCGACCCGGTCGGCGCCGATCACGGTCGCGACGATGAAGGTCCACAGGTGGCGTATCCAGTCTCGGTCGTCGGATTCGGGGTCGGTGGGGTTGAGCAGGTGCCCGAGCCCGTGCTCGGAGTTCTTGTCGATCACGGGTCATGCCGTGCCGGGCCACGTGTCGGCGTCGACGTCCTCGCCGATCAGATCGATGACCCGATCCGGCACCGCGTGTCCGGAATCGTCGAGGTGGTAGAGGGCGTACCGCTTGGCGGAGATCGCGACGCAGTATCCGTCGTATTCGCGTTTGAGGATGTCGCGAACCGCCACAGGGTCGTAGGGGTTGAGGGTGTCGAATCGACGACGGATGGCTTCGACCTGATGCGGGGTGAGGGCGCGGACCGCGGGGCGGCCGTCGTCGGTAAGGTGCGGTCCGCCGGCACACGGGACCAGTGAACCGGTCTCGTCGGCGACGATCGCCATGCTGTCGGTGTCGCAGAACGCCCAGGTTCCGCCGAGGTCGGTGACGCATCGTTCGAGCAAGGCGAGCATCAGCCGGGCAGCCCCGGTGATGCAGGCAGCGATCGGTGGAAAGCAGTACTCACCCGGCAGCTCGGGGGCAGATGTCGTCGTCTCCCACGGTGACTCGAAGGCCCCGTACACGGTCACGGTCATCGGCTTCGACTGTTCGTGGCGGTTCATCTCCCCGAAGATTCCGTAACTTCCGGCGTTCGCGAGGACCTTGAGGAACGGGGCGAGCGAGCACTCCTGGCACGGACAGTTGTCCGGGTGGCCTTGGCCAGCGGTCTTGACGCGTTGGCGTTCCTCGACGACGGTGCGGAAGAAGTCATCCGTCGCGGGATCGACAGGGACCTCGCCACGCAGCCGCACCTCGGTGAGGCCGTGCAAGAGGTTGCGGGAGGAGGTGAACCGCACCGCTCGCAGGACGCGCGGTGGCTTGCCGGTGAGCAATGTCGAGGCGAGGATATCAGGCAGCGTATACCAGAGTGGATGGTCGCTGGTCAGGTGGTTGACACCGATGTTCCATCCTGGGGTGTCACCGTAGGCGGCGCGGACGGGAAGCACGTCACCGTCGGGGACGATCTGCGCGATACCGACGAGCTGAGGCCACAGGTCGGGGCGGAAGCAGCCGTCCAGCGTCACCGAATCCAGCAGCGCTCGAAAGTCGTCGGTGGCGTCCTCGGTGACGGTGTCCTCGTGGGTGAGCAGCCCCCACAGGTTCATCAGGACGTCGACGGTGGGGTACATGCTGGTGAAGTCGCAGACGACCACCGGTACCGGGGTGTTGCGGATGTGGGCTTCGGCCCGCCCGCCGTAGTACGCCGACATCGCGTACCCGAGAGCCTGATTGGTGACGTTTGGGTGGCGTTCGAGGATCGGGGTGATGCCCATCGCCCGTAGGTAGGCCTTGGCGATGGAGGCCGGCGAGAACGCTTTGCTGACCGGCAAAGCGATCGGGTGCCGTGCGTACTCCGCGCTGGTATTCTCGAACAACTCTGTGGTGGCACGTACGTCGTCGCGGCAGTATCGGATGTACTCGGGTGTGATGAGGCCGTGCTCGGAGGTCGCGGTCTTGCCGTGCTCGACACGGAAGGTCTCGCATGCGGTGGCCAGGCTGTGACTGTTTCCGGTCAACGCGAAAGCCACGGTCCGGAGGTCGACGAAATCGCCTGTACTGATCTTCTTTTCGGGATCGATTTGGGAGAAGCCGATGAGGGCGCGTTTCGAGTCGATCGACTTGACCCGCAGTCTCGGGAACCAGCCAGCGGGGTGTCCATCGGCGTCGACCCACGGCGCGAGGGAGAATCCGCCGGCGAACACGTGCGCCTTCCCGGTGCCGCGGGCGTCGCTGACGTTGCCGGCGAGGCGGGAGAGGTCGAACGGTGCGTTGAACATCACCACCGTGGCAGGTCCCCACGCCCGTCCGCGCCGCGGCTCGTACGCCAGCCGCAGCCAGTCGCGGACGAACACCGACAGCGGCATCAAGTTCAGTCGCCAATCAACCGATCCGCCAGTGTATTTCATGTCGACGTCGGCGGACTGCTGCGCGGCGTAGGAGCGCAGGACGGCGTGTCCGTCGGGGTGCCGTTCGGGCAGGTCGTCGGCGTAGAACAGGCCCTCGGCGACGGTGACCACGCGCCCGTCGCCGTCGATGTGGCAGTAGCGGAAGCATCCGAAGTTGAGGGCTTGCGCTTCGTCGGTGGTGGTCTCGGTGTCGATCACGAGGACGTGTTGAATCGGTTCGCTGCGCTGCGCCCTGCGGGTGGCGCGGGGTGCGTCGGTCCAGGCCCGCACCGCGACAGGCAGGAGGTCGCGGTCGCCATCGTTCATCGCACTGCCCTCGGTTCTTCCGCATGATGGGCTATCACGGCGTGGTGCAGGTCTAGCAATTTGGAGCCCGCATCCGCGAGTCCCTGCCCGAGTTCGGTTCTGGACCCGGCGCCGGTCGCCGGCCGCCTGTGGGGGTCGGCGAGGTCGAGGAGACCGAGCGTGGCGTTGTGACTCCACTCGGCTATCTCGCCGACGGTGGCGCACATCTGCGTGTATCGATCGGGGTCGGCGACGAACTCCTCCCAGGCGTCCAGGTACCGCTCGGGGTCGGCGACGATGTCGACGAGCACCACGCGGAGCGGGTCGACGCCGGCGACCGGCTCGGTCGCCGTGAGGAAGCTGGTCGCCAGGTCGTGCAGGCGCTCGGCGGCTGATCCGCCGGCGGGGATCACCGGTCCCGCAACAGGATCGGCGTTGCGTGGGTCCGGCGACCACCGACCTTGCCGGTCGGGTGGCCCCACCGCATCCAGCAGGGACGAGAACCCCCGCGCCGTCAGGATGCAGTCGTCAGCGAGCTGCGCCGGGTCGCCTCCGGTGCGCTGGCACATCAGCGCGAGGAAGCGGAACATCCCATGCACGAGGGCACGCAGCGTATCGACCTCGTTGTCGACTCCATCGTGGCGGAGTCCGACGCCGTCGGCGTACTGCCACGGTGTCAGGTAACCGCGATGGCAGTCCCGGCAGACAGGAACCGTGAGCGTCGGATCATTGACGCGTCCCGCGAGGTGATGGGCCTCGATACGACCGATCCGCCCGCACGCGGCGCACACTCCCCGGCTCACCGGATGTCGTCATAGATCGACTCGAACTCGAGCTCCCCGATGTTGCCGTAATAGTCCAGTGCGACGGTCCGTGTCTCCAACTCACGACCACCGACCCGGACGCCGACGAACCGGTTCAGCCGTGTCGTGTCACCGGTCCGCAGATACCGCCCGACGGCGTTCCAATGACTCCCGACAAGCGACAACTCGGCCTCGGTCAGCTCCCTCACGGGAATGGACTCGACCGACCGCGTCGTCACGGCACGGATCATCTCGTCACTCACCGTCAGCACCGCCGTCGCGCGAGGACGAATCCCGACGCTCGACCGAGCGGTGTGAGCGCCGGGTGTCAGCCGCGCGAGTCGCCGCGTAGCGGTCGACCTCGTCGGGATCGTAGAGTCTGCCGAGCGGTGTGTGCTGGCATGCGAGCGCCCCGGATTCGGAGAGTTGCCGCACCCGTTCCGGGGAGAGCCCGAGCCGGCGTGCGACCTGACCTTTGGTCAATAGTGTGATGTCCATGCACCGATATTCCCAGGCAGGATCCCGTCGGTCACCCCTCAGTGAGCACCAAATCGATGTAATCTCTATAAGTGACCTTCGACCGGCCCGGCACCATCGACGACCTGCTCACCGACGGGCGCACCGCAGGCCATCACCCCACCGCGCGGCTGGTCCGGGACTGGACCGAACGGGGACTGCTCGACTCACCCACCCTGCAACCCGCCGGCAAGGGCCACGGCTCCCGCCCCGCGCTCTACACCGCCAATCAACGCCTGCTGTTCGTGACACTCCTCGACAAACGCACCCAGACCACGCGCATCCCCGCGCTCGCGCGTGTCGTCGTCTGCATCTGGCTGTATTGGGGCGACGACTACGTCCCGACCCGGCAAGCCCGCAAAGCGTTCCTCACCTGGCTCGGCGACCCCGGCGACCGCGGACCGCGCGTCAACAAGAAGTACGCACGCGACTGCGCCCGCGCAGTGCTCGGCCAGCTCGACCACCCCGGCGCGGGCAAGGCGGCCCGCGCACACCTCCTCGACCTGCTGGCCGAGACCAGCTACACGGGTCGCTTCGACCCTCACCGTGTGGAGGAGGCGATCCGCGCCGTCTTCGAACCCGACCACGCGCCGCGGTACCTCGGCGCGCCCGGAGCGCCGCTGACCGTCGAGTCGGTACTGAGGCTGATCACCGCACGTTCCGTCGCCGTCGACTGGCTGATCGACAACAGGGACGACATCCTCGCCGGCCATCACGACCAACGCTTCATCGATGCGCGGCAACAACATCTGCTGAGCTTCGCCGAATACATTGCACTGCAACCCGAATTCGCCCGCACGGCGACACCGTCGAGCGACGGGATGTACCTCCAACCGAATACCCAACTGATGGTCGACCGTTGCTGCACCGACGTCCTCACCATCCTCGGGCTCCACCTCGACCAGCGACCAGAAGAGACACATCGATGACCGCGACCCTCGACACCCCCGTCGGCGACATCTACACCCGCACCCCGACCGACCCGCGGGTGCTCGTCGTCGACGGCTACGGCATCCGAATCAGCGTCCACCGCGGGCATCTCACCATCAGCGACGGCATCGGCTCCCACCGCCGGGAACGCCGCATCCCCCGCATCGAACGGACACTGCAACGGATCGTCGTCCTCTCCGGCTCGGGCTACATCACCCTGGACGCGTTCGCCTGGTGCGCCGACGTCGGCATCACCCTGCTGCACCTCGACCGCAACGGTGACCTCATCACCTCCTCGTCCCCGCCCGCCGACCACAACGCGCGCCTCCGCCGCGCGCAGGCCTTCGCCGGGATCGGCGGACCCAACGAACACGTCGGGCTCGCGCTCGTCAAACACATCCTCGGTCTCAAACTCGACGGACAAGCCCAGATCGCCGACCACGAACTCGCCGACCCGCAAGCAGCGCAGCAGATCCGCGCCCTCATCGAGGCCGTCGACGCAGCCGACACGATCGCCGAGGCCCGCGGCTACGAAGGGAACGCCGGCAGAATCTACTGGAACGCCTGGACCGGTACCGTCGCGCTCCCGTACCTCCGCGCGGACCTACCACGCATCCCCGACCACTGGCAGCGCTTCAACGGCCGCAGCTCGAAAGTCGGCAAGTCCGGCCGGGCCCGTTTCGCCAGCGACCCGATCAACGCGATGCTCAACTACTCGTACCGGCTCGCCGAAGTCGAGTGCCGGCTCGCCTGCCACACCATCGGGCTGGATCCGGCGCTTGGATTCCTCCACTTCGACGAACCCGCCCGGGACTCCCTCGCCGTCGACCTCCTCGAAATCCTCCGTCCCCACGTCGACCGGCACGTCCTGACAATGATCAACACACCGTGCAACAAGCGACGCTGGCCCTCACTGCTGCACGAGAGCCGAGACGGCCAGTGCCGGCTGGTTCCGCCACTGACACACGAACTCGCCGAACACCTGCCGCACTACGCGAAGCAGATCACGCCGCACACCCAGTACATCGCCAACGCGATCGCCAACACCGCACGGGCCGAAACCCGGACGACACCACGGCTGGTACGGAACAAGACGATCATGCACCCCGCCACGACGACGCCGATCCAGCAGGCCCGACTAAGACTCGATGGACTGGTCACCGTCGCCGACATCGTTACCGATGAGATGTGGCAGCGCCTTCGCCCTCTCATCCCACCGAACCCCAAAAGCGGCAGCGGAGGACGCGCATGGGCCGACGACCGAACCGTCCTCGCCGGAATCCTCTGCGTCACACACCACGGCACCGCCTGGGCGCAGATCCCCAAAACCCTCGGCGTCTCCCGCTGGACCTGCAAAGCACGACTCGACCGCTGGACCGCTGACGGAACCTGGAACCAACTGAATGGGGCACTCGACCACGACGGTGACTGACGGGACGCGCGGTTATCCGGTGCGAGCATCGGTAAGAGCGCCGAAGTAACGCACGTACAGCTGAGCGACCTTAGAAAGATCCACTATGGTGCGGCGAGCGCACGCAGCTCGTCAAACGTCAGCCATGGCGATTTGTTGTGGACGATCCGGTGACAGTTGGCACACAGCAGCACGAGGTCAGTCAGCTCGGTCTGCCGCTCGTCGGCAGCGTGTAGCGGCAACGTGTGATGGACCTCGATGTACCCCTGGCCGCGGCCGCCGTAGACCGCCTCGAAGTCGAATCCGCACGCTTGGCAATGGACGCGGTCGTGGACCTTAAGAAACTCCGCGATCTTGCGGCGACGCAGCTTCTTGTCCCGTTCGCGGACAAAGTGCCGACGTTGAAGGAGACGGCCCTCCCGGGCACCGTCATCCTCGTCCTCGCTAGGTACCGCCGACTGCTCGATCACGGTGTCGTCTGCGATCGACCGGCGCATAGCCTCGGCGATCGCGTGCATACCCGTCGGATCGTCAAGGAACTCGTGCAGCACGACCTCGTCGATCCCGCCACTCTTCGTAGTCTTCCCGGGGTAGTCGGGGTGATGCATGGCAATGTCAACCGTCTTACGAGCTACACCATTGGTGTTGCGGAACTTGTCTCCGCGGACCTCGACGGGATGGAACGGGAGCCGCTGCAAGAGTCCGGACAGTTTGACGACACGAGGATCGTCGGCGCTCATGTAGTTCCAGCCGTTCTGAGCGACCAGATCGCAGGCGAGAATGACCTCATCTCGAACCCAGTCCGGTGACCGAGTTGGTGGCACCCGGAATCCGAGCTGGCGCAGCTTACGAGCGACGCTCGCTTCGCCACCGCTGAACTCTGCGGAACCGAGCGGGTTGAGCCCGGGGATGTAGCCGTATGCCACCCCCGCGATAGCCTTCGAATCGTAGAGCTTGCCGTCGTAGTGGATGAGGTACCCGGGCGCGGGTCCATACCCATACTTGGACAGGAAAGCGTCCGCGCCCAGCTCGTCATATTCGGCGATCGCTGCGTTTACGGACTCCGCGGTCAGCTCTCCCAATCCCATACACATGAGACTAGCGAGACCCTACGACATGTCACTCGACTACGCCGGCACGCTGAGCCGTCGAGGGAGCGGGCATCGTCGCCAGGGCCGCGGCGCATCGCAACTCGTAGTTTCGTCCTGCCGTCCTGGGGCGGAACGCCCGTCGTACCCCGACATCCGCGTGGGTTGTAGTGGTGCCATTCGATAGCCCGGGGATGATGCCAAGGTCCCGCCGTCGTCGGGACGGTGCCCGGGCTCTTGGATGCCGTCGCGGAACGCGGCTCGAGGCAGGTGCACCACCCATCGTCCAGTCACAGACTCCCAACTCCACCTCGGCATCGTAATGCGGGAGACGAGGATCGTGAGCTTCGAACGTCAGGTTGACGACGAGGTGCCTGCCCCGGCGTCCGGGGTCGAGGCGTAGTGCTCCGCGCCCAACGACCGCTCACCGGAGGTCGTACGCATACGCAGCGATACACTGCGCCACAGGACATCTCAGATGGTAAATGGGTCGCCATTCGGACGAGGCGGGCGATACGCTCTTGCGATGAAGGATCACGGAAACCACGGGATCCTGCTTCAAGACTTCGAGGCAGGAGTGCCACCCATCATGCGTCACATCGCCGACTTCTCGGATGCAGAATACGAGCGCTACATGGGCGCGTACATAGAGCTGACCCGCTTTGCCGAGGACCCCATGTGGCTGTTCGTGAACGACGAGTGCCTCGACCTACTCGACTTCATAATCGGCATCGCCCAATACGGGATGAAGAAGAAGCATATCCCTCGCACGACAGAGCGGGGCACGTCGATTCGGATTGCGGCGGCCACGAAGACCATGAATGCGGCTAACTCGTGCTTCGTGTATCGCGACCAGAGGATAGCTCAGGCCGAGCGGATATCCGAAGCACGCAGCGACGACAAGGCTACTGAGCAGACGGTAAAGAATCTACTGAACGAATTCTACGACCAATGCGAGGCGTACCGTTGGATGATCGAGGCGCGAAATGCCTTGGTGCACATCGACTTGATGGCTATCAAGATGTCGGTGAGTCTCGCAGTGGGCCGAGAGCCCGTGATTGTGCTCGACCTCGATAACGAGGTCGTCTCGCAGGTTCGCAACCTCAACCCGAAGAAACCCAACGAGAAGATTGCCGGGTACCTCGAACAGCTCAAAGGGATGCCCCAAGACCTCTCTGTGTTCAAGCTCTTGGACAGCATCAAAGATGAGATGCCTAAGTTCAATGAGAAGGTTCTCAATGCCCTGTACCCCGATGAGGTCATGCGCCCGTATGGCGAAATCGTGTGCGAGTTGGTCGAGCGGTTTGAGGGCAAACGCGGCGCGTACTGCTTCAGAACTGGACCGTTCTCTGAACGAGGACCAGCCCCGTACTCGGAGATGAACCCGCAGGTCCTTGCGTACGCGCAGTACCTCGTGCATGGCCCCGAAGAAGAAGCCCCATCGCACCCGTGAGGGGACTGCGAGCCCGTCGATGCGTAGTTTGGTCAGTCGCGCACATTCGAGCACGCACGGACGAACTGGGCACCGGATGGGGAGCTGGTGCACCTAATGGGTATGGACGAGTTTGCAGAGGACCTCGATGGTTCAGCCCCGCCGATCGGGTCGAGGATCACATGGCACGGGAGCGCGCGTGGTGGCGACTGCTTTCGCGATACAGGGGCGATCGCGCCCAAACCGTCTCGCCTCTCTGGGCTGTGCCAAGTTCTGCGGACGTGACGGTCCAGGAAGCAGGGGAGCGGCTAAGCCTGGACTGGGCAGAGCTGATCCACCACAATGTACTACAAGAACATCTACCGCCCCGCGCTGTTGAGGGGGAGCCTGGCGCTCGATGCGGACGGTCTGCGACCGATCCCAGCGCTCACCACGGCCCATACGCTTCGTCACACCTATGCGAGCTTCTGTGTGAGCGCGGGCCTGCACCCGAAGCAAATCGCCGACTACATGGGCCACAGCTCCACCGTGGTGACAACGGAGGTCTATGCCCACCTATTCGATGACGACCACGCAGACACTATGGCTGCGCTCGGGTCGGTGTCGACCCCGCGCCGAAGGAACGTCACCCCGCTGCGGGACTGGGGGCGACACGCCGGAATTGTCCTGTGACGGACGCGTTTAACACCTGCGTAGCAACCTGATCGATCAACGACACTATCACTTCCTTCAGGTCAGACCACTCTGGTAGCCTGGGATATTCGTCCTCTCCATGTGCGATCCGATTCCGAATGTTGAGGAGTTGGGAATCGATCAGGTCTTGGTATCGATCGAACCCGGAAGTGTCGCACCCGATCGACATAAGCAGGTCGCATAATACAGCATAACTCAAGTTCGACTCAGTGATAATTGCATCTCGTTCGGTAGGGATTCTTGCTCGCTTATCAGCCTCTTCTCTGATCATCCTCACGGCCTCTGAGAAGACTATGGGCCGGCGGGAATTGCTAAGTGCAGCGAACTTCCCTTTTAGAGTGTATCCGACGATTTCGGCCTTAAATTCATCCAGAGGCAAGGCTTGTGCCGCAAGATAGCAAAGATACCAGTGGCAGATGTTTTTGATAGCACCCTCCCAATGCGCGTAAAGTAGGGGGATGCTGGCGCGTAGTGCAGCACGGCTTGCTGGCGTGCGACCGTTCCCGATAAGTCCGTCGAGTACGGAAAGCTCTTTCTTCCTCCAGGATACATCATCGGAGATGAGCTGCTCTAACTTCTCTAACGTTCGTACTTTCATGCCGTTTTGGAGAAGTAGGAAACTGCTGCAGGGATTGTCTTGGAAACGCGTGACGAACCACGAATGCCGCCGCCTGATCCCTTTCGGAAGTCCTCAAGTGACCAAAGGTCTTCGACTCGCTTCCTTAGCTCTACCTCGGTGGCCTCCTGCCACACTTCGATATTACGGGCGATTCCGATCGTAATTGATTCGAATGCCGAAACCGAAAATCCCCCAACGAAGCGACCCTTCCTCTCGTCGTACTTCCGAAATGCGTCGTCGCTTAGTGCATTATCTATTAGTGAAAAGACCGAACCGAAGATCTGTTTGTCTGTCTCAGGGTCAAAGGCATCTGACTCGATTAGCGAGAATATCGTTGACGTGATGTGCTCGTCGAAACTATCGATTGACTTCAGGTCGTCAGTACCGGAGTGGAGAAGCGAAAGAAAGCGGCAAACGAGCTCTGCGTCGTATGCTTCCGCGATCAAGCGATCCGTAATACTTAAGGTATCCGAGAATGATGGGCTTGTGCGCAAGTCCTCGATCCATTTGAACATCGCAGGATCGCGCATTAGGATCTGCGCTGCGCGGACCTCCTGGCTTGTCGCTGGAGCGCCACCAGCGTTCAAACGGTCGAATAGTTCGTATTTGGATCGATTGTCACTCTCTGGAAGGAGTAGTTTGATGTCGATCTTCGACCTTTTGAATGCTATGCGCTGTCCGGGTGTGAGACTGTCCGCTGCGTTCTCCCAGTCGTCGCTGAAAGTCACTCCGTCAAGACCAGGAAGGTAGTCCGTGCTGACGAGTAATTTGGGCGCAATGAGGTCTTCTTCGGAGTCGGGGTCTTCGTTGCGCAGTTCACCCATGAATTCAAGTATCGTGCTGATTCTCTGTAGTCCGTCGATGAGTTCCCAGACGCCATCTTCTCGCTGGAGGACAAATATTGATGGCACTGGTATGCCAAGAAGGATACTCTCGACTAGGCGGGACTTCTGAAGGATTGACCACCGGAAGAGTCGTTGAAACTCGGGGCGTATTATGAGCTCTTCAGATCGGTAAAGGTTCACAAGTTCGCCGATTGACATCGAATATGCGTCGGTCTTGATCGATTGTCGGGCACTCTCGATTTGTTCCTGCAGGTCCATCCTCGCCCCTCCGGCTGTCACTCGCTACGTATGTGACTCTACTGTTGTTGCCCACTCGAGCGTGGACCGTCTCGAGAGGACAGGTTTGTCAGTGGCAGCTCACGCGGTGTCGTCGTTGAGACCTTTGCCTGGCGAGCGTTCGTCTGGCCCTCCTACCTGTGGGAACAGATGGTCGGAACCGATCGCCGAGACGGTTCGTCTAATTGATGCGGATTCACGACCCATGAGCCGGCGATCGAACACCACAAGTCCCTCGCCGCCGCCGAGGCACGCCCCCGTCGAAGCTACCCATAACGCCCCTCGTCGCCCCAGCACGCCATCAGGGCCCCAAACGGGCACTACTTTATCCACACGCCGGCAAGTCCACCGGTATCACCGCGACCGTCCCACCGCACCGCACCGCACCGCACCGCCAAGAGGCAACGCTGTCATCCCACGTCACGGCACCCCGCCCAGCGGCATACCAGGCACCCGCAACGAGGCCCAGACGTTGCGCTACCCAGCCCG
>NZ_BAABFR010000107.1:0-16205 GCF_039541155.1 Tsukamurella soli | reverse complement strand
GGACTCGCGGACGGCCCCCCGACCGGGCTGCACGTCGCGCGTGCCGTCTGCGCCGCGCTCGAGCCCGGGGACACCCTGGTGCTCGGAGCCTCCAACCCCATCCGCGACGTCGCGCTGGCGGGCACGGTCCCGGCCGGCGTGAGCGTCCTGTCCAACCGGGGCGTCGCCGGGATCGACGGCACCGTCAGCACGGCGGTAGGGGCGGCCCTTGCGCGCCCGGCCTCGCGCACCGTCGCGCTGATGGGCGACCTGACCTTTGTGCACGACGCGTCGGGGTTGCTGATCGGACCCGGCGAACCGCGGCCCGACAACCTGACCGTGGTGGTGGCGAACGACAACGGCGGCGGCATCTTCGAGCTGCTCGAGCAGGGCGCGCCCGCCTACTCCGGGCCCGAGTACGACGGGGCCGCCGCGCGCGTCTTCGGCACCCCGCACGGGACCGACATCGCCGCGCTGTGCGCCGCGTACCACGCGTCGTATCGCCGTGCGGGTCTCGCCGACCTGCGCTTCGCCACCGGCGCCGCCGACGGTGGCCTCGCGGTGGTCGAGGTGCCGACGGACCGGGCGGGCCTGCGGGCGCTGCACCGATCCATGCGCGAGCGGATCCGCGCGTGACGTGGCCCGCGGGCGTCCGGGGCGGTGCCGGATGACCCGCGCCGGGCTGCGGCGGACGCAGCTGGTGCTGCTGAGCACGGGGGCACTGATCACGCTTCTGTGCGCGATCCTCCTGGTGGCCGCGTGGCGCGACGACCGTGCCATCACCGGACACCTCGGAACCGCCACCGCGGACGTGTTGTCCGCGGGACCGCGGCGCTCGACCATCAGCTTCTACACGGCCGACGGCGTCAACCACAACCCGCCGCTGGGGGTGCTGTATCCCAGCGAACTCACCGTGGGTGACCGGATCCAGGTCGAGTACGACACCGCCGACCCCGACCTGGTGCGCGTCGCCGGGCGGACGGCGTCGGTCGCGGTCGTGCCGGCCGCGTCGGTGGCCGTCGTGTCCTGGCTGGTGATCGCCGCCGTGATGGTGACGCTGGCGCAGGCGCAGCGGCGCCGCGGGGCCCACAGTTCACCCGACGTTCGGTCACGGGAAACGTCATAGGCGCGGGTGAGTACCGTCGCCCCGGCACACTGACCGGCGTGCGGGTAGCCATCGTCGCGGAATCGTTCCTTCCCAACGTCAACGGCGTCACCAACTCGGTGCTGCGGGTGCTCGAGCACTGCCGACGCGGGGGTCACGAGGCGCTCGTGATCGCGCCGGACAGCCCCGCGGGCGAGCCGCGCGCGGCGCTGTCGCACCTGGGTTTCCCCGTCTACCGGCTGCCGTCGACGATGCTGCCCATGATCTCGTCGCTGCCCATCGCGCGACCACACATGGGCATGGTCGAGGTGCTGCGCGACTTCGCGCCCGACGTCGTGCACCTCGCGTCGCCCTACTATCTGGGCGCGGGCGGCCTCGCCGCCGCCAAGCGACTCGGGGTGCCGACGGTGGCGATCTACCAGACCGATGTGGCGGGGTTCGCGTCGTCGTACGGCCTGGGGCCGCTGAGCCGCGTGGCGTGGTGGTGGACCCGCCAGATGCACAAGCACTGCGACCTGACGCTGGCGCCCTCCAGTGCCGCGGTCGAGGATCTCGAGCTGCACCGCATCCCGCGCGTGCGAACCTGGGGCCGCGGCGTGGACGTCGAGCGGTTCGCGCCCTCGTGGCGCAGCCCCGAGCTGCGCGCCGAGTGGCTGGGGCGCGGGGGCGATGACAGGGGGCGGCTGGTGGTCGGCTTCGTCGGGCGCCTCGCGGCGGAGAAGCACGTCGAGCGCCTCGCCCCGCTCGCCGGCCGGGACGACGTGCAGCTGGTCGTCGTCGGTGGCGGCCCCGAGCGGGCGCGGCTCGAGGCGCTGCTCCCGGGTGCCGTGTTCACCGGCGAGCTGGGCGGCGACGACCTCTCCCGCGCCTACGCGTCTCTCGACGTGTTCGTGCACCCGGGCGAGCATGAGACGTTCTGCCAGGCGGTGCAGGAGGCGCTCGCGTCCGGTGTTCCCGCGATCGCCCCCGACCAGGGTGGGCCGCGCGACCTGGTGGCCCACTGCCGCAGCGGATACCTGCTGCCGGCGAAGGACTTCGAGGAGCTGTTGCCGGGTGCCGTTTCGGCGCTGAGGGACCCCGCACTGCGGTGCCGGTTCGGCGAGGCGGCACGCAAGTCGGTGCTCGCCCGGACCTGGCCCGCGCTGTGCGATCAGCTGTTCGCGCACTACGAAGCAGCCGCGACGTCTCGTGTAGCTTTCAGGAATGTCTCGCGCTTCGTTGGATAAGCAGCCGGCCGAGGTCGCGTCGATGTTCGACGGGGTCGCACGCCGCTACGACCGCACCAACACCCTGATGACCGCAGGTCTCGACCGGTCGTGGCGGCGGAAGACCCGCGCCGCACTGGATCTGCGGCCGGGGGAGAAGGTCCTCGACCTCGCTGCCGGCACCGGCGTCTCCACCGTCGAACTCGCCCGCTCGGGAGCGTGGGCCGCGGCGTGCGACTTCTCCACCGGGATGCTGCAGGCGGGGCGCTTCCGCCGCGTCCCGATGACGGCCGGCGACGCGATGGCGCTGCCCTTCGCCGACGGGGTGTTCGACGCCGTGACGATCTCCTTCGGCCTGCGCAACGTCGCCGACCCCGAGGTCGGGCTGCGCGAGATGGCCCGGGTGGTGCGGCCCGGTGGGCGCCTGGTCGTCTGCGAGTTCTCGACCCCGACGTGGAAGCCGTTCCGCACGGCATACGATCGCGTCGCCCTCCGCGCGATCCAGATGATCGCCGACCGCGCGTCCTCGAACCCCGAGGCGTACAGCTATCTCGCGGAGTCCATCCAGCGCTGGCCGGACCAGCGGGCGCTCGCCGAGGTCATCCAGGACGCGGGCTGGCATTCGGTGCGGTGGACCGACCTGACCGGCGGTGTCGTCGCGCTGCACTGGGCTCAGCGGTAGTGCATGCCGTGGGCGAGACGCGTCCTGAGCGTCGACTGCCGATAGGCTGGCGGTCGTGAGCAACACGGTAGCGGCACTCGACCTCGGTTCCGACGCGTTCGCGACGGATCTGCGGGCCGACCTGGCCGGCGTCGAGACGGTGATCCGCGAGGGCATCGAGACGGCGAACGGCTGCGTGATCGAGGAGGCGCTGCACCTGTTCCAGGCGGGTGGCAAGCGGTTCCGGCCGATGTTCACGCTGCTCGCCGCCCGGTTCGGACCGAGCCCGAAGGCCCCCGGCGTCGCCATCGCGGCCGCCGCGCTCGAGACCACGCACCTCGCGACCCTGTACCACGACGACGTCATGGACGAGGCGGACACCCGCCGCGGCGCACCGTCGGCGAACGCTCGGTGGGACAACTCGATCGCGATCCTGGCCGGCGACTTCCTGTTCGCCAAGGCCTCCGCGTACGGAGCCGAGCTGGGGCCGCGCGCGGTCGGCATCATCGCCAGGTGCTTCGGCGAGTTGGTCACCGGGCAGATGCTGGAATTGAAGGGACCGGTCGACTCCGCTGGGAATCCGGTCGACCCCGTGCAGCACTACCTCGACACCATCTGGGGCAAGACGGGGAGCCTGATCGCCACCTGCGGCCTGCTCGGCGCCCTGCAGGGCGGCTGCGACGAGGACGACGCCCAGCGCCTGTACCGCATCGGCTCCGCGGTGGGGATGGCGTTCCAGATCAGCGACGACATCATCGACATCAGCTCGGTGGCGCAGCAGACCGGCAAGACGCCCGGCACCGACCTCCGCGAGGGCGTGCACACGCTGCCGGTCCTGCACGCGCTGCGCGACCCGGGCGCCGACGGTGACCGGTTGCGCGAGATCCTGCTCCTGCCGGAGGCGAGTGGCGGTGGGGTGCGCCCGGTCACCGACGATGCGCTGGTCGCCGAGGCCATCGAGCTGCTGGACCGGTCCCAGGGCATGAAGCGGGCGAAGGCCACGCTCGAGCAGTTCGCCGACGATGCGCGCGCCGAGATCGCCGGTCTGCCGCAGTCCGAGGCGGCGAGCCGCCTCGAGTACCTGGTGTCGTTCACCGTCGAACGCCTCGGCTGAGGCCGCCGACCGGTAGCCACTCGTGCGCGCCACCTCCAACCGGTTCGCCACCGCCATCCTGCTGGGCCTGGTCCCCGCGGTGCTGATGGTGGTGGCGACGCCGTTCGGGCGGATCGCCCTGATCGTGGCGCTGGTGGGCGGGTGCGGCGTGGCCGCGTACGCCTACATGTCCAGCACGTCGCTCGCGCTGCGGGCGATGCACGCCCGCCGCGTCTCGGAGCTGCAGCAGCCCACGCTGTGCCGGATCGTGCGGGAACTCTCGACCGTCGCGCGGCGGCCGATGCCCGCGGTGTACCTGTCGCCCACCGCCGCCCCCACCTCGTTCGCCGTCGGCCACAATCAGCACGCCGCGGCCGTATGCTGCACCATGGGCCTGCTGGAGGCGCTCGACGAGCGGCAGCTGCGCGCGGTCGTGGCGCACGAACTGACGCACATCTACGAGCGGGACGCGCTGTGCGGCTCGGTGTCCGGTGCGTTGGCGGCGGTGATCACGGGTCTATCCGGGTTCGGGTACCTCGTGTCCGGCTTCGACGGTGACCACGACCCCGAGCACACGCCCCGCGTGGTCAGCGCGGCGCTCGCGGTGTTGGGCCCGATCGCCGGCACGATCGTGCGGCTGTCCGTCTCCCGGACCTGCGAGTTCCACGCCGACTCCGCGGGGGCGATCCTTGCGGGCGACCCACTGGCACTCGCCGAGGCGCTGCGCGTCCTGTCCAAGCGGATCCAGGCGGCGCCGCTGCCACCGGATCCGGAGCTGGTCACCCAGGCGCACCTGATGATCCTGCCGCCCTTCCGGCGGGACGAGAAGCTGCTCCGCTGGTTCCGCGTGCACCCGGCCGCGTCGACCCGGATCGCGCGGCTCGAGGCGATGGTGGGGGAGTAGGGGCTGTCGGTCAGGAGGGGCGGGGCCCCGGATCGCTCAAGACAGCCGCGAGGAGATCCGGGCGTCGGCCTGCTCGGCTGTCGGAGCGCTGCGGCGGAAGAGGAGGATCCCCACGATCCCCGCCGCGATACCGACGGCTGCGGCCACCGTCATCGCCGTGGTGAGGCCGTCGGCGAAGCGGGCCGCGGTGGCCGGGCGGGAGGAGCCCGCGGACGCGGCGAAGACGCTGCCGAGCACTGCTACGCCGAGGGCGAAGCCCAGCTGGCGTGCGGTGTTGACGGCGCCGGACGCGACGCCGCTGAGCCGGGGCGGTACGGCGCCGAGCGCGACCGACGCGAGCGCGGGAGCGCTCAGCCCGACCCCGACGCCGATCACGGCCAGGCCCGGCGCCGCGGCGTACCAGCGCGAGCCGGCGTCGATCACGGTGAGCAGGCCCGCGCCGGCGCCGATGATCACCAGGCCCAGCCCGATCGTCCGCTGCGGCGGGGCGCCGTCGAGCCGGTGTCCGAGTCCCCCCGCGACCACGAACGCGAGCACGCTCATGGGCAGCAGGGCGCAGCCGGTGCCGATCGCGGACAGTCGCAGGACGTCCTGGAGCCAGATCGACAGCAGGACCGACCCGGAGAACGCCGCGAAGTTCATCCCGAGAGCGCCGACCAGCGAGCCGACGAACCGCGGGCTGCGCAGCAGGACGAGCGGAAGCATCGGCTGCGCCGCCCGGGACTCCGCGACGGCGAAGACGGCCAGCGCGAGCGCCGCGACCGCCAGGGAGCCGACGGTGACGGCGCTTCCCCAGCCTGCCTCGCCGCCGCGGATGATGCCGAAGATCAGGGCCCCGGCGGTCAGGGAGAACGTCGCGATACCGGGCACGTCGAGCCGCACCCGTCGGCGGGTGGTCTCGCCGAACGCGACGGCGGACAGGGCGATCGCGCACACCGATACCGGTAGGTTGACCATGAACACCCAGCGCCAGCCGGCCCACTGCGTGAGGACGCCGCCGAGCACGACGCCGATCCCGGCGGAGGCTCCGGACACCGCGCCCCACACGCCGAAGGCGACGCCGCGGTCGCGTCCGGAATAGGTCGCGTGCAGGAGGGCGATCGTGGTCGCGAACATCGCGGCGCCGCCGACGCCCTGCACGGCGCGGGCCGCGACCAGGACGCCGCCCGAGTCGGCGAGCCCGCACGCGAGCGACGCGGCCGCGAACAGGGCCGTCCCACTCAGGTACACCCGCTTGTGGCCGATGTTGTCGGCGAGGGCGCCCATGCCGAGCACGAGCGCACCGAGGACCAGCGCGTACGCGTCGAGCACCCACTGGAGGGTGGTGAACGACGAGTGGGTCGCCGCGGCGATGTCCGGAAGCGCGACGGTGACGATGGTGACATCGATGAGCAGCATGAACGTGCCGAGGCACGATGCGACGAGTGGGTTCCATTTATTCATGGGACCAGCGTCGGATGCGGGTGACGGAATCCGGCAGCTGAGCCGATGGATCCGTATGATTCCGGTTATTGCTGAGAGTGAGACATACGATTCCTCCGTGATCGATGACCTCGATCGCAAGATCCTCCGCGCCCTGACGTTCGACGTCCGGCTGCCGTTCGCGACGCTCGGATCGGTTCTGGGAGTGTCCGAGCAGACGGTGAAGCGCCGCTACGAGCGGCTTGTGCGTGCGGGTGTCGCGCGCGTCTTCGTGATGCAGAACACGCAGGTCATCGGGCTGCCCCGGTGGCTCCTGCGGATGCGCCCGATGCCGGGGGAGACCGGGCGGCTCGCCGACCTGCTGGCCGGGCACCCGGACATCAGCTGGGTGACCGAGCAGTCCGGCAGCACGGAGGTGGCGGCGATCTACCGCCCGCCCTCGGAGTCGGCGCGCAACGATCTGCTGCGTGATCGACTACCGCGCACGTCCCTCATCGCCGACCTCCGGATGCAGTCCATCCTCTTCCGGTACGTCTCCGACGGTGGCCTGCCGGGCACGCGCGATGCGCTCACCGTGGATCAGGAACGGGCCCTACTCGCGGTGGCGGACCCGGCCCACCGCGTCGTGGACCTGCTCGAGCAGACTCCGCACGGCATCCAGACCCCGCTGGACGCGGTGGACGAACGCATCGTCGCCGTCCTCGAGCGGGACGGGCGGACCCCGTACGCCGCGGTCGCCCGCGCGGTCGGCGTCGGCCCGGCGCGGGTCACCCAACGGGTCGCGGCGCTGGTCGCCAGCGGGCGGCTCTACTTCGACCTCGACCTCGCGATGATGGCGCTCGGGTTCCACCGCGGCGCGCAGCTGTACCTGAGCTGCGCACCGTCGGCGCTCGACCGGATCGGACGCGAGCTGGCTCGCGCCGAGGAGGTGCCCTTCGTCGGCATGACGTCGGGCCCCACCAACCTCACCGCCAGCGCGGTGTTCCGCGACGACGCCCACATCTACGAGTTCGTGACCGGCACGCTGGGCCGCCTGGACGGCATCACGTCGATGGATCTCGCGCCGATCTCCCGGCCGGTCAAGTCCGCACGCTCGTTCCAGGCCGGAGCTGTGCTCTCGGCGATCCCGCCGCTGGCCCGACGGTGACCCGTCCGTCGGTGATCGCCTCGAGCCCGAGAATGGAACGCAACCATGCCGGCGACCCGGTCCCGGTAACCGAGGGCTTCGAGGCTGCGGATGTGGTTGCGGTTGCGGGCGTCGGTGGATATCCGTCGGTCGTAGTGGTCGGGCCGAGGTCGATGAATCGGGCCTGCGGATCGGACAACAGGTGGTGCGGGATGTGCTGATGACGGTCGCGCCGAGGACGCGCGCGGGGTACCGGTTGCCGTGCCCGGTCACGCCGTTGCCCTTGGTCCTGCCGGCGCTGGAATTGATGCCGGGCGCGAACCTGGCCCACCGGCACAGGTGCCCGGGGGTTGGGAAGCGGCTCATGTCGGTGCCGACCTCCGCGATGATGACCGCCGCCGCGGTGGCGCCGCCCCCGGGGATTGATCCGCCCCGGAGTGTCCGGAGACTCTCGTGGTTGGGACGAGCGGATAGACCCATGGGTTCATCGAGGTATCCGCAGTCTCTTCGCCGCCGAGATCGATCGGCCACATCGCTGATCGTGGAGTCCATCCGCGCCCACCCGGGACAACGCGTCGGAGCGGAGGGGCCTGTGCGGGGTGTCGATTCGATGTGCACGGTGCTCATCGAGCACGGTCTGCCCATCGCCCCGTCCACGTACTACGACCACATCACCCACGGACCCTCGTCGCGGGACTACCGGGATGCGCAGGTGATCAACATGATTCACGATGTGAGAACAAGTGAGCGGTTCTCCCGGGTGCTCGGCGCCCACAAGAGGTGGGTGGTTCTGGACTCCCGCGGTGTCGTCGTCGCCCGCAGTGGATCCCGACGACCGTGGACCGGGTCGTTCAGGTGTCCTTGAAGGTGGTGCTTGAGCCGATCTTCGAGGCGGACTTCTACCCGTCGTCGTAGGGGTTCCGGCCTCGATGGCGCGTGCAGGACGCGCCGAAATCCATTACTTCACCTCACCTTCTCGTGGCAACGAGTGGGTGTTCGAAGGGGTCGAGGCACCCTCCGGAGAGGTCCTCCAGAAAACCTGGGGTAGTTCAGACCGTTGTCGCTTTCGCCACGGGGTCCGCCGGATCGTGGCCCGCCGGATCCACCGGCGGCGCGGAAGTGACTGATGGGAGGGGAGTGGATACGGCCATGACCACCTCTGGTGCATCCCTGAACCCCCGGCCGCGTCGACACGCCGGTCGTGGCCGCCCGGCCTGGCCAGCGGCCGAGCGGGCACGACTCCACCCAGTACTCGCCGACCTACAAGGCCCACACTTGCGCCCGCGAACGCTGGCCCGGGTCGCGGTCCGATGCTGCGCCGGGTTCGCCTACCTCGACGGCGTCCTGGCCGACGGAGAGGTCCTCGAGCTGTGCCGGCTGCGCTACAGTGGCTCGGCCTCGAGGTGGGGATTCGCGATCTACCGGGCCGGCCATGACGACTACGAAGACTCCTACCTGCCCACCGGGCACACCACCGGCACCCCCGAAGACGCCCTCGACACCGCCTGCGGCCTCTACCTCAACGACCCCACCGCCTGGACCTGACACCCCCGACGAACGTCAAGGGATGACCACTAGCGGTAGTTGACGAACTGCAGCGCCAGGTCGAGATCGGCGCCCTTGAGCAGCGCCTGCACGGCCTGTAGGTCGTCGCGCGACTTGCTGGACACGCGCAGCTCGTCGCCCTGTATCTGCGCCTTCACCGACTTCGGGCCCTCGTCGCGGATCAGCTTGGAGATCTTCTTCGCCTGATCGCTGGCAATGCCCTCGACGAGCGTGCCGGTGATCTTGAACTGCTTCCCGGACCCGACCGGGTCGCCCGCGTCGAAGGCCTTCAGCGAGATGCCACGCTTGATCAGCTTCTCCTGGAACACCTCGAGGCCGGCCTTGACGCGCTCCTCGGCGTCGCTGGTCAACACCACCTTGTCTTCGCCGGAGAACTCGACGGTGGTGTTGGTGCCGCGGAAGTCGTAGCGCTGGCTGAGTTCCTTGGACGCCTGGTTGAGCGCGTTGGCGACCTCCTGGCGATCGACCTTGCTCACCACGTCGAACGACGAATCGGCCACGACCTACTCCTCACGATTGAACTATCCCTTGTGTCCGCTGATGACCTGCGGGTTTGCGTTTCCCCGGTGGCGGCGTTGTATTCTACGTGCCGCTGCTGTTCACGGCGGCGCAGGCCACCTCGGTGGCCGGGATCCCGGGCCTCGGCCCAGGAGAACAACGGCACGTTGCCCGAGCGGCCAATGGGAGCGGACTGTAAATCCGTCGGCTTACGCCTACGTAGGTTCGAATCCTACACGTGCCACACCTGAGCGGCCCTCGACGAGACCTCGTCGGGGGCCGCTGGTGGGTCGGGGGTGCGCGCACCGAAACCGGAGCTGACCAGCCGATTTGGTCAACCGGGCGCGCGGTGTGTAACCTCGTTAAGGCTTCAGGGCGACCCCGCGAGGGACCGCTCGAAGGCCCCCTTAGCTCAGTCGGCAGAGCGTTTCCATGGTAAGGAAAAGGTCGACGGTTCGATTCCGTCAGGGGGCTCGCTAGACCAGTGCTGTCACCTTGCAACGGTGTAGCCCAGGGCGGTGTAGCTCAGCTGGTTAGAGCGCACGACTCATAATCGTGAGGTCGGGGGATCGAGCCCCCCCACCGCTACAACGGAACTCGACGTAACTGGAAGAAGGTGTGTTCGCAGTGGCTTCATCGACAGATGTCCGCCCCAAGATCACCTTGGCGTGCGAGGTGTGCAAGCACCGCAACTACATCACCAAGAAGAATCGGCGTAACGACCCCGACCGCCTGGAGATCAAGAAGTTCTGCCCCAACTGCGGAACCCACCAGGCGCACCGCGAGTCGCGCTAGCAGCTTCCAGGGGGAGGACACCGGACCGGTGTCCTCCCCCTTGGTGTTTCCGCCGAACAGCCCTCGGCGGTCAGGTCCCGGGACCGTCTACGACAGACGGAGCCCGGGTGATCATCCGGTCGGTCGTTGCGGACCCCGCCCCGGGTAGATAGGTAGGGTGACAACCCGTGAGTAACGAATTGAAGGTGCCCGGCGGCTCCGTGAAGGAGAAGCTGACGCCGCAAGAGGTCTCGGAGCGCACGCGCGCCGCGGTCGGTTACAACTACGAGTACAAGAACAAGTACCTCGTGGGCCGCGAGAAGATCCGCGAGTTCGCCCTCGCGATTCAGGCGACGGACCCGATCTACCACGACGTCGAGGCCGCCCGCGCGGCCGGCTACGCCGATCTGGTCGCGCCCCCCATCTTCTTCAACCTGGTCGGCATCATCGCGCACCGGCCGATGTTCGAAGAGGCCGTGATCGGGTACGGCATGGGCCAGATCGTGCAGTCGGACCAGAAGGTCGTGTTCCACCAGCCGATCGTGGCCGGCATGCTGCTGACCACCCACGTCTACTTCGACAGCTTCCGGCAGACCGCGGGCCTCGACATGATCGTCACCCGCAACGAGATCCGCGACCAGGACGGCAACCACCTGGTCAGCTCATGGACCACCCTGGTGGGTCGCACCACGGGCGAGGAGATCAATCCCGATTTCGAAGACACTGCCGCGAAGGTGATGATGTATGGCACTGCGTAATTTCTCGGATGTGACCGTGGGTGACGAGCTGCCCGAGCGTGTGTTCACGCTGGGGCGCGGCGACCTGGTCAACTACGCCGGCGTCGTGGGCGATCCCAACCCGATCCACTTCTCCGACCACATCGTCAAGATGATCGGCATGGACGACGTGATCGCGCAGGGCATGCTCACGATGAGCCTGGGCCAGAACTTCATCATCGACTGGCTGGGCGACCCGGCCGCGTTGAAGGACTACACGGTCCGGTTCACCAGCCCCGCCTACGTTCCCGCGTCCGAGCGAGCCGTACTGGTGTATCAGGGCAAGGTCAAGAGCCTCGATCCCGAGACCAAGACGGGCACCATCCTGATGACGGTCAAGCAGGGCGATCGCAAGATCTTCGGCAAGCCGATGGCGACGGTTCAGTTCGCCTGACGCCTGCCGTTTTGGGTTGCGGCGCTCCGGTGCCGTACACTGAAGTGTCCGTGGTTCACGGTGCGCGCGCTGGATCCGCTCCGGCGCGCGTGGCATGTGGACCGGGGAACCGGCTCTCGGGAGCGATCCTGACTGCCGAAGGGGTGTAGCTCAGCTGGTAGAGCAGCGGTCTCCAAAACCGCAGGTCGCAGGTTCGAATCCTGTCGCCCCTGCACTGGTGGGTAACCGCCCCGGCGGCATCGTCCGCTTCGGGTGGAGACGATCACCGGCAGGCCCGCCGGGCCGCACGATCGGCCACAGCGGCCGGGCCGCTCGATGGGCCGCAGCGCCGCTGTCCGGTCGGGAAGCAGACCAACTGGAGGGTATTGCGTGAGCGACGAGCACGACGACGTGACCGACAGCGTCGAAGACGCTGCGGACGACACGGTCGCCGGCCCGCCCCGCCCCTCCGGCAAGCGGCGGTCGCGCGGCGGCCGCGCACTGCTTGCGGAGTCGGGTGACGGCGCCGTCGAGTCGGGTGGTGCGACACTCACCAAGACGCGCCCGACCGGGGAGTCGGCCGACACGAAGTCCGCGGCCGGCCGGACGGAGACGCGGAGCCGTAATCCGTTCGCCGCGATCTGGCTGTACCTCCGCCAGGTGGTGGCCGAGCTGCGCAAGGTGATCTGGCCGAACCGCCGCCAGATGGTGGTCTACACCGGCGTCGTGCTGGCGTTCGTGATCGTCATGAGCGCAGTGGTGGCGGGTCTGGACATCGGCTTCGCGAAGCTGATCCTGTGGGCCTTCGGCTGACCCGGCAAAAGACGACCTGACTAGTAGAACCACGAAGGGATAGGGCGCTGTGAGCACCCCGGAACACAACGACGCGGATGAGGCCGTTCTCGACCCGCAGACTGACGGTCGGGGACTCGATGACACCGCTGCGGACTGGCAGGCGGCCGACGAGGCGGAGGCCACCGACACCGTCGGGGCCGACGACAGTGAGGACGCCGACGAGGCCGACGCCGGCCCGACCGATGATGCCGTCGACGAGACCGAGCCTGTCGAGGCCGAGGAGGAGCCGGCGGAGGTCGACCCCGTCGCCGAGCTGAAGGCGCAACTGCGCATCGCTCCCGGCGAGTGGTATGTGATCCACACCTACGCGGGCTACGAGAACAAGGTCAAGGCCAACCTCGAGACGCGTGTGCAGAACCTCGACGTCGGCGACTACATCTTCCAGGTCGAGGTGCCCACGGAAGAGGTCACCGAGATCAAGAACGGCCAGCAGAAGCGGGTCAACCGCAAGGTGCTGCCCGGCTACATCCTGGTTCGCATGGACCTCAACGACGAGTCGTGGGGCGCAGTGCGCAACACGCCGGGTGTGACCGGTTTCGTCGGCCTCACCTCGAAGCCGTCGCCGCTCACCATGAACGAGGTCGTCAAGTTCCTGCTGCCCGAGAGCGCGCGCCGCAAGCCGGCGAAGGCCGCGGCGGGCACGGACTCGGCGGCCGGTTCGGCCGGCGCCGCCCCGCAGGGCCCCGCGGTCGAGGTCGACTTCGAGGTCGGCGAGTCGGTCACCGTCATGGACGGACCGTTCGCGACCCTGCCCGCATCGATCAGCGAGATCAACGCCGAGCAGCGCAAGGTCAAGGTGCTGGTGTCGATCTTCGGCCGGGAGACGCCGGTCGAGCTGGCGTTCAACCAGGTCGAGAAGATCAGCTGACCCAGGACCCGTGCCCCGAGAGATCGGGGAACCGACTTCCCATGCCCCGATCCAAGACATGGGTGTGGAGAAAGAAAAAAGGAAACTAGGATGCCCCCGAAGAAGAAGAAGGTCGCCGGGCTCATCAAGCTGCAGATCCAGGCCGGGCAGGCCAACCCCGCCCCGCCTGTGGGTCCTGCACTTGGCCAGCACGGCGTCAACATCATGGAGTTCTGCAAGGCGTACAACGCGGCGACCGAGTCGCAGCGTGGCAACGTCATCCCGGTCGAGATCACGGTCTACGAGGACCGCTCGTTCACGTTCAAGCTGAAGACTCCTCCTGCCGCCAAGCTGCTGCTGAAGGCCGCCGGCGTGCAGAAGGGCTCGGGTGAGCCGCACAAGACCAAGGTCGCCAAGGTGACCTGGGATCAGGTGCGCGAGATCGCCGAGACCAAGAAGGAAGACCTCAACGCGAACGACGTCGAGCAGGCCGCGAAGATCATCGCCGGTACCGCCCGCTCCATGGGTATCACCGTCGAGTGACGAGCGCGCGAGCGCGAGGAGCTGGGCGCGTCGATTCCGTCGAGTGACGAGCGCGAGGAGCTGGGCGCGTCGATTCCGTCGAGCGCGCGAGCGCGAGGAGCTGGGCGCGTCGATTCCGTCGAGTGACTCGGCGCGTCGACACCGTCGGACACCCGACGGTGTGGGAGGGCCCGCTTGGCCCGCAGAACCACTCACTGCCCGACACCGTCGGGCAAGAACGAAAGAGCATTTCATGAGCAAGAACAGCAAGGCTT
The DNA here is from genome assembly GCF_039541155.1 of Tsukamurella soli. Classification (NCBI taxonomy): domain Bacteria; kingdom Bacillati; phylum Actinomycetota; class Actinomycetes; order Mycobacteriales; family Tsukamurellaceae; genus Tsukamurella; species Tsukamurella soli. The sequence continues at coordinate 2,224 of NZ_BAABFR010000107.1, read as the reverse complement.
ACAAGGCCGCTGCCGAGAAGGTCGACCGGACCAAGCTGTACAGCCCGCTCGAGGCTGCCACGCTGGCCAAGGAGACCGCCTCCACCAAGCAGGACGCCACCGTCGAGGTAGCGATGCGCCTGGGTGTCGACCCGCGCAAGGCCGACCAGATGGTGCGTGGCACCGTCAACCTGCCGCATGGCACGGGTAAGACGGCGCGCGTGATCGTGTTCGCCGTCGGCGCGAAGGCCGAGGAGGCCAAGGCCGCCGGTGCCGACGAGGTCGGTGCCGAGGACCTGATCGAGAAGATCCAGGGCGGCTGGCTCGACTTCGACGCCGCGATCGCCACCCCGGACCAGATGGCCAAGGTCGGTCGGATCGCGCGTGTGCTGGGTCCCCGCGGCCTCATGCCGAACCCGAAGACCGGCACTGTCACCCCCGACGTCACGAAGGCTGTGGCCGACATCAAGGGCGGCAAGATCAACTTCCGTGTCGACAAGGCGTCGAACCTGCACTTCGTGATCGGCAAGGCGTCGTTCGACGCCAAGCAGCTGGTGGAGAACTACGGCGCCGCACTGGACGAGATCCTGCGCGCGAAGCCGTCGGCGGCCAAGGGTCGGTACCTCAAGAAGGTCACCGTGTCGACGACCACCGGACCGGGCATCCCGGTGGACCCGCTGCGCGTGAGCAACCTCACCGAGGAGGGCGCCGACGCCTGATCAGGCGCGGTACCGAGCGAGAAGAACCCCCGACCGGCGGTCGGGGGTTCTCTTCTGTGTCGGCCCTGTGTCTGGCGCGCGCGTCGATGTCGTCGCGCTCGAGGCGGTGCAGACGGGGCGGCTCAGACGATCAGCTGCAGCAGCGAGGTCGAGGTGTGCGGCGCCGTCGCGAGCGTTCCGAAGAGGATCACCGCGAACACCACGTACAGGATCACCCCCACGCTGTACACGGCCCCGATGATGAGCCCGATCAGAGCGCACGTGTTCTTGTAGCCGCGACCGCGTGATTTGTTCAGTGCGATCCAGCTGACGATCAGGCCCGGCACGCCGCAGGCGACGACCGCCAGGACCAGCCCGACGATGCCGATGGTGTTGTCGGGGTCCTCGATCTTCACGCCGACCGGCTGCCCGAACTGCGGTCCCATCGCCGGCGGGTACTGCTGGCCGTACCCGGGGTACCGGTTCTGCGGGTACTGCCCCTGCTGATACCGACCTTGCTGGTACGGATTCTGCTGGTACGGGTCCTGCGGGTACGGCTGCTGGGAATACGGGTCCGTCACGTCGTGCCCTCCTTTGGTTCGGCGTCCGTCAGAGTGTCCGGGACCGCGCTTGGCGTGCGCCAGTCACGCGCCTGGCGGGAGTGTCGGCCGCCCTGTGACATGCCTGGGGACGGCCCGCGGCACCGGTCGGGTACCGGCGCGGTTGCGTACGATCGAGGACGTGTTCAGGGCCCGACGGCCCCGGTTCTTGTCAGAGGGGATGACTAGGGTCACGGCATGAACGACGACAAGCTGCTCACCCGGATCGGCGCCCTCCTGCGGCAGGCCGAGGGTACAGACAACGAGCACGAGGCGGCCGCCTTCACCGAGGCCGCCCAGCGGCTGGCCACAGCGGCCTCGATCGACCTGGCGGTCGCGCGCGCACACCAGCGGTCGAACTCCGGCCGCCCCGCGGCACCGGCGCAGCGGACGGTGCGCATCGGCGAACCGGGTAAGCGCGGGCTGCGCACCTATGTGGAGCTGTTCGTGGCGATCGCGCGGTCCAACGACGTACGGTGCGACATCGCCGCCAACTCGACATTCGTGTTCGCCTACGGTTTCGACGCCGACATCGACGCGTGCGAGGCGCTGTACGCCTCGCTGGTGATCCAGATGGTTCGGGCGTCGGATACCTACATCAAGTCGGGCGCGTATAAAGGGGAGACGGTGCAGCAGCTCTATGAGGATCGGTACACGCGCCGGCGCTGGGTGGAGCGCAAGCCGCTCGCGGCGGTCACGGCCCGCATCAACTTCCAGACGGCGTTCGCCGCCCGGATCGGCGTCCGGCTCAAGGAGGCCCGCGAGCAGGCGACCGTCGAACGGCTCGCCGATGCCTCGGCCGAGCCCGGTACGGCGGTGGCTCTGCGCGACAAGGAGGTCGAGCTCGTGTCGTTCTACCAGCGCGTCTCGACCGCGCGCGGGCGGTGGCGCGGAGCAGCGGCCACGGCGGGGTACTCCGACGGCGCCCGGCGCGCCGGCGATCGGGCG
>NZ_BAABFR010000106.1:0-16773 GCF_039541155.1 Tsukamurella soli | reverse complement strand
CGGCTGCGGCTCGGGCGGAGCGGGGCGAGAAGAATCTGGGGTTCATCAGCTCGGCGTCGAAGTGCTTCGCGTCGGATGTGGCGATGGATGTGACGACCGATGCGGTGCAGTTGCTCGGTGGTGCCGGCTACACGCGGGACTTCCCGGTGGAGCGGATGATGCGCGATGCGAAGATCACCCAGATCTATGAGGGCACCAACCAGGTGCAGCGCTTGGTGATGTCGCGCCAGCTACTGCGCTGAGTGTGAATCATCTTCGGGCGCTGGTGAATACGAGGATCGTGGCATCTCCTTGGGGCGTCTGAGGATTGACAGTGTGCAACCGGACACGTATCGTTGATCGTGATTCCGATCACTAATTCGCATATACGACCACGATTGGGATAGTGCTACCGGGCTTCAGACCCGGTGCACAAGCTGGAGACGACTCGTCGTATCGCCGCGCGGCAGCGGGGTGGAGCGACGACAAAGACAGACGGGAGTGTTCGGTGATCGAACGCGACGAGATTTTCATCAACGGTGCTTGGGTCCCTTCGGCCGGATCGGATGTGCTCACTGTCACCAACCCGGTGACCGAGGAGACCGTCGCTACGATCCCCGCCGGCGCCCGGGAGGACGTCGACGCCGCCGCACAGGCAGCCGCCGACGCCTTCCCCACATGGTCACAGACCACCGTCGACGAGCGGATCGAGATGTTCCGCGAGCTCGCCAAGCAGACCGAGGCACGCGCCGACGACATCACCGCCGCGATCGTCAGCGAGCTCGGCTATCCCGTGAAGTTCGTCGAGCAGGCGCACACCGCCAGCGCCGTGGGGGACCTGCAGTGCCTCGCCGATAGCCTGTCCGACATCACCTGGAACGAGCAGGTCGGGCACACTACCGTCACTCGGGCGGCCGCGGGCGTGGTCGGCGCGATCACCCCGTGGAACGGCCCGATGGGGATGGTGACCAACAAGGCGGGCGCAGCGATCGCCGCCGGTTGCACCGTGGTGCTGAAGGGGACCGAGGTCGCCCCGCTGAGCTCGTTCATCTTCGCCGAGATCGCCGAGGCAGCCGGTCTGCCCGCGGGTGTGTTCAACCTCGTCTCCGGTGCCGGACCGGACGTGGGTGAGGCGCTGGTGACCCACCCGCTCGTCGACGTGGTGTCTCTGACCGGCTCGACCCGCGCGGGGCGCCGTGTCATGGAGGTGGCCTCGCAGTCGGTCAAGCGGGTCTTGCTCGAGCTCGGCGGGAAGTCGGCGAACATCATCCTCGAGGACGCCGACCTGCAGGCAGCGATCGAGGACGGCATCGAGGACGCGTTCCGCAACACCGGCCAGGCGTGCGGCGCGCTGACCCGTGTCCTGGTGCCCCGCGCGCGGCTGGCCGAGGCGGAGGAGTTCGCGATCCGCAAGGCCGAGAGCTATGTGCTCGGCGACCCGTACGACCCGGAGACCACCCTCGGGCCGGTCTCGAACGCGAATCAGCTGCGACGCGTGCGTGACTACATCCGGTCCGGCATTGCCGAGGGTGCCAAGCTGCTGACCGGCGGCCCCGAGGCGCCCGAAGGCCTCGAACGCGGATACTTCGTGCGCCCCACCGTCTTCTCCGGCGACAACAGCCTCCGCGTCGCCCGCGAGGAGATCTTCGGGCCGGTCATCACCATCATCCCGTTCGACGATGAGGACGATGCCTTCGCGATCGCCAACGACACCGAGTACGGGCTCGCCGGCGCGATCTGGGCGGGTGACCCTGAGCGTGCGAAGGCCGCCGCGAGCAGGCTGCGCGCCGGTCGCATCCGGATCAACGGCTCGGCGATCAACAAGCGCGCCCCGCACGGCGGGTTCAAGCTGTCCGGGATCGGGCGGGAGTTCGGCCGGTACGGAATCGAGGAGTACCTCGAGTACAAGGCGATCGGCTGAGGGGGAGACATCGATGATCAGCGTCAAAGCCCGCTCCACCGCCGCGCCCGGCGCCCCGTTCGTCGCGACCGTCATCGAACGCCGCGACGTCGGGCCCACCGACGTGCTGATCGACATCGCGTTCTCGGGGATCTGCCACACCGACGTCAGTCGTGCCCGCAGCGAGTTCGGCACCACCGACTACCCGCTGGTTCCCGGGCATGAGATCGCGGGCATCGTGTCCGCGGTGGGATCAGAGGTGACCCGCTTCGTGGTGGGCGACCGGGTGGGTGTCGGCTGCATGGTCGACTCGTGCCGTGAGTGCGACTACTGCCGTGCCGGCCTCGAACCGTACTGTCGCAACGGGCACGTCCGGACCTACAACTCGATCGGGCGGGACGGGAAGTCGACCCAGGGCGGCTACAGCGAGAAGATCGTCGTGGACGAGGCCTACATCGTCCGCATCCCCGACGGGCTGTCGCTGCAGGAGGCGGCGCCGCTGCTGTGTGCCGGGATCACCCTGTACTCGCCACTGCGGCACTGGAAGGCCGGCCCCGGCAGCAGGGTCGCCATCGTCGGCTTCGGCGGGCTCGGCCACGTCGGCGTGTCGATCTCGAAGGCACTGGGCGCCCACACCACGGTCCTCGACCTGACCATGGACAAGCAGGCCGACGCTATTCGGCGAGGCGCCGACGACTACCGCCTCACCACCGACCCGACGGTATTCGACGACTTCGCCGGGGCCTTCGACCTGATCGTGTCCACCGTGCCGGCGAACCTCGACTACGACAAGTTCCTGGGCATGCTCGCCCTGGACGGGATCCTGGTCAACCTGGGCGTTCCCAAGAATCCGATCAGCCTGGACGTGTTCTCTCTCCTCTACAACAGGCGCTCCCTCGCGGGGACGCTCGTCGGTGGCATCGCCGAGACGCAGGAGATGCTCGACTTCTGCAGCGAGCACGGGATCGGCGCGGAGGTCGAGGTGATCGACGCCGACTACATCGACGCCGCATTCGACCGGGTCGCCGCCGGCGACGTCCGGTACCGCTTCGTCATCGACGTGAGCACCATCGGTTAGATCAACCCGCTGCGGCGGGGTTCGTAGGGGATCGGGCGCGCGCACGGTCCCCTACGAGTGCTTGGCCAGGAAGAAGTGCGGACGGTGTGCCGAACGAATGGCGTACCGAACCAATGATGTGTGTCGAATAAAGGAGACGAAAGCAGATGACGCCGACCACCGACCAGCAGGGCTACGAAGTCGTGGCGGTCGAATACGCTTCGATGACACAGGACAAGTCGAGCTACTATCACCAGTTCGAGCAATACGGTGAGCGGGACGTTCTCGCGCCGATCAGCTTCTACTTCTGGGTGATCCGGCGCGGCGATCTGGTGGTCCTGGTCGATTGCGGGATGAGACTGGCCACCGCGCACGCTCGCGGATTCCCGGTGTCGGGCATCGACCCGGAGGAGGCGCTACGACACTTCGGCGTGGAGCCGGCGGATGTGGACCATGTCGTCATCTCGCACATGCATTTCGATCATGTGGGCTGTCTCGACCTGTTTCCGCATGCGCAGTTCACCATCGCCGACGCGGAGTACGACTTCTGGACCGGGCCGTACGCCGACCGGGCCTTTTTCGCCTGCGCCAGCCAGCCTGATGAGGTGGTGGCGATACAGCGGCTCGCCCAGGCGGGGCGGCTACGGTGGATCGAGGAGGAGACCGAGATCCTACCGGGGATCACCGTCACGCCGTTCCGGGGGCACACGCCTGGGCAGATCATCACCCAGGTCTCCACCGACGCGGGTCTGGTAGTGCTGGCGTCCGACGCCGCCCACTTCTACGAAGAGATCGACAAGGACCGCCCGTTCTTCCTGTTCAACGATCTCGAGGGCATGTACCGCTGCTACGACTACCTGCGCGAGCTCGCCGCTCGCCCGGACACCTGGGTCGTGCCGGGCCACGATCCGCTCGTGATGAGCAGGTTCGAACGCATCGCTGACGGTTGCGTCGACCTCACCCGCCGCTTGCCGGACGCGGACACCGTCCCGGTCGCCTAGCGCAGCGTGGCTGCAGGCTCCCGCGGTAGCCAGTGATCCGCGCTGCTCGGCTTCGATCATGTCGGAAGGTCCCCCTGACCGTGATCGATGCCGCCCCGATCGGGAAGCGAGTGCCACAGTTCACAGGCCGCTGAGCCTGGCCCGCTCGACCGGCGGTTCAGACTGTCGTACTCTGATTCGTATCAACGGAAAGGGGTAGTGTGTCTGCGACATCGGAAGCGAACGATCCGCCCGTCGAGCGTGCACCGCAGCACCACCGGACGATCGACCGTGTCACCAAAATACTCGAAGAGGTGGTCTACCACCCGGGAATGACGTTCACCGATCTGTCCCGCGCGCTGGACGCGCCGAAGAGTTCGGTGCACGGCTTCGTGCGCGGGCTCATCGCGGCGGGGTGGCTGCACCAGGACGACACCCGGTTCTACATCGGGCCCGCCCTGTACGGCTTGACCCTCGCCAGCGGGCATCTCCGTGCCGGAGCGGTCACCGACGCCGACCTGATGGCGCTGCACGAGGCGGCCGGGATCACCGTCTTCCTGGGCGTGCCGGCCGGGGACAACCTGATCTATGTCTCCGAGATCGGCGCCGAGCTGCTGCCGAGCTTCGGCGCACGGTCCAACATCCGCCGCGGGCTGCTCGAGACCGCGGGTGGAAAGGCTCTGCTCGCGGCGATGCCCGCCGACCAACGCGACGCCTATCTCCGGCGGCGTCCCGACAGCGAGGCAGAACTCATCGACCGGTTCTTCAGCGAGTTCGACCAGATCGTCATGACCCGGATCGCCCGGAACACCCTCCACTCGGGCACTCAGTACGCACTCGGCACCGTGGTCGGTGGGCCGACTGGGCGCGCGGCCGCCGAGGTCACGCTCGTCGGGCGGACGGCGGAGATGCGTGCCCGTGAGGCCGAGCTGTCGGCGTTGCTGCTCGAGCACGTCGACCGCTGGAGCGCGCGGTCGGCCGCCAACTGATCGCGGCGCGGGCGTGACCGGGGGATCCCATCCCGAGTCCACAGGGTTGCTACCGGAGTCGGCGTGCTCCCGTCCGGTTCCTGTCGGAGACAGCCGACATCCGTGTCCGCTCCCGAACAGCTCAGTCCGCGCGGGGGGATGGTCATGGTGAATCTGCTACCGCGCCCCGGCCCCGGGCTGGTCGCGGTGAGGGTTCCACTGTGGGCTTCGGCGATTCCACGGGTGATGGTCAGGCCGGCGCCGCTGCCCGCACTGGTGCGGGCTCGGGAGGGGTCGCAGCGGTAGAAACGGTCGAAGATGTGCGGCAGGTGCTCGGCGGCGATGACGTCACCGGTGTCCGTCACGGTGATGGAGACGGCCTCGTCGGCGGGTGTGCTGGCGATGGTGACTGTTCCGCCCGCGGGTGTGTGCCGGAGCGCGTTGCTGAGGTACACCACCTGGCTGAATATCGCTGCGCTCGCGCTCACCGCGACGCTCACCGTCCGGTTCGTCCGCACCGGCGGAATCGGCATGCTGCGCATGATGGGCGGCAGCCCTCCCGAGGCCGCTCCGTCGGCGACCCGCGAGAGACCCGACCGCTAGAGACAACCGATGCCGAGGCGCCGCGGTCTGCGACGTCGGGCATGGACCTCTCCAGTCCGGCCGAGTCACTTCGACTGTATTCATGTCGGTATCGGCCTCCGGAACGTGCTCGCGTTCGGAGGCCGACGCCTCAGGGCTCGCTCACACCACGCCGGTGCGGTGTAGCTCGGCGATCTTCTCGTCGCTCATCCCGAGTGTGTCGCGGAGGACCGCGTCGGTGTCCTCGCCGAGCCGGGGCGCCCGGGTCGGTTCGACGATGGGCGAGTCCGACAGGAACAGCGGGCTGCCCAGCGTCAGCCACTGCCCAGCATCGTCCTGCATCCACCGCAGGACCCCGCGGGCGGCGACGTGTTCGTCCTCCATCAGCTCGGCGAGACCGACGACCGGTGCGGTCGGGATGGCCGTGCCTGCGAGCTTCTCGCCTACCTGAGCCTTGGTCAGACGACTCGTCCATCGTCCGACGATGACGTCGACCTCGTCGGCGTTCTCGCACCGGTCGCCCATGGTGGCGAACTTGTCCGACTGTGCTTCGGGGTCGTCCATCACCGCGACCAAGCGCTCCCAGTGGGCTTGCGTCGGGCACAGCACCGTCACCCAGCCATCGGTCGTCGGGTACGCGTTGTAGGGGACTACGGCGAGTCCGCCGTGCGCGTTTCCGGTGCGCTCGGGCATCGTCCCGCCGCTGTTGATCATCCCGGCGATGTTCGACGACAGCGAGGGCAGGATCGCGTCCTGTAGAGAGACCTCGACGTGCTGCCCGCGGCCGGTGTGCTCGCGCTGGTACAGCGCGGCGAGGATGCCGCTGAACAGGTGGACGCCGGCCATGAAGTCGACGATCGACGGGCCGGTGCGTACGGGCGGGCCGTCCGGGAACCCCGTCGTACTCATCACTGCGGTCCGTGCCTGGACCGTCAGGTCCATCGCCGGCTGACCGGCGTAGGGGCCGAAGGATCCGAATCCCGTGCCCGACGCCATCACCAGTCGCGGGTTGATCGCGCTGAGGGCGTCGTACCCGAGCCCGAACCGGTCCATGGCCCCCGGCGACAGATTCTGTACCAGCACGTCGGAGTGCTCGGCAAGCCCACGGAGGACATCGCGCCCCTCCTCGGACTTCAGGTCCAGACGCATCGCCCGCTTCCCTGAGTTGAGCATGCTGAACTGCACCGATGTGCCGTCCTCGGTGGCGGTGGAGAGCCGGCGGTAGGGATCACCCTGGGGGGCCTCGATCTTGAGCACCTCGGCGCCGAGCCGGGCGAGCAGCATCGAGCAGTACGGCGCGAAGTAGAACTGGCCGACGCAGATCACCTTCACCCCGGTGAGAGCAGCCATCAGAGACTCCGTTCGATAATAAGAACTACAGTATGCCAATGGGAACGCTAGGAGGCCGCGGCCACGCTGTCAATACGGCGCCGACGCATTGGGGCATCCGCTTGCCGACCGGCGGACCCAGATGTATTATTCCGAAATAACGAATAATACTTCGTTACTACGAACTTTGAGGAGTTTGCGGCTATGATGTCGACGTCAGCCCGGGCGCCGCGCACCGCTGCGTCGGATCGGATGGCGGTGGTCGGCGTCGTCGGCACGCGGCTAAACGTCCACTACCGGCCCGGCCCAGGGACACCGCTGGTGTTGTGCAACGGCATCGGGGTCGGGTTCGACGTCCTGGACCCGTCCGTCGCCGCCCTCGACCCGAACCGGCCGGTGCTGCGGTTCGACGCCCCCGGCGCGGGAGGCTCCCCGTCGACCCGCGTGCCCTACACCATTCCCGGCCTGGCGCATTCAGTCACCCGCGCGCTCGACGAGCTGGGCATCGACACCTTCGATGCCCTAGGTCTGTCGTGGGGTGGCGCGGTCGCGCAGCAGCTCGCCCTGCGGCACCCGCGCCGGTGCCGCCGCCTGGTGCTGGTCGCAACCGCGACGGGGGCGGTCATGGTCCCGGCTGCTCCGAACGTGCTCACCAAGATGCTCACCCCGCGCCGCTTCGACGATCGCGACTACGCCGCGGCCGTCGCCGGAAGCCTGTATGGAGGGCATATGCGTGGCGGTTGGCGGACAGTGCTGACCGCGCCCATGCACGAGTGCGCGCCGCGACGATCGCGAACCGCCTACCTCCAACAGCTCCTCGCGGGCGCCCTCTGGACGTCGATCCTCGCGCTCCCCCTGATCCGGCAACCGACGCTGGTCATCTCCGGCGGCGATGACCAGATCGTCCCCGCCGTCAACGCCACGATCATGCGCACCCTGCTGCCGCGGGCCACCGTGCACCGACACTCCGGCGGACACCTCGACCTGATCACCCGGCCCGACGTTCTCGCCCCGATCGTCGACCGCTTCCTCGACCGTGCGTGCTAGGGGCGCCTGAAGCACCCCGGGCGGTTCTGGTCCTCCTACTACCCATGCAGGGCCGTCCGGGGCTGGTGGTCGGGCCGTCGGTCGGCGGCCCGACCACTTCCATCCACGGCGGGGCGTCGATCCACCGCGGCCGTGCAGCGCTTGACATCGTCTGCGACACCTACAACGCTATATGTAATTACGCATCATAATTCGTAATTACGGAGACAATGGGATGGTCGACCGCGCTCGTCCATCCCGACGACCGAGAAGAGAGCCGGCCATGACCATCGACACCGATCTTCGCCTGCGACACGTGACGCCGGCCTTCCGCACCTTCTGTGGCGACGACGCCCTGCGCAGACTCGTAGGTGAGCTCGATCGCGCGGGCGCCAGGCGTGCGGTGATCATCACCGTCCCACCGGTGTTCGGTCATCAGCAGTCGGCGGATCGGCTCCGCGACGCCTTCGGTGACCGTCTGGTCGGCGTCTTCGACGGCGTCGTCGAGCAGAGCCCGCTGCCGGCGGTCGAAGAGGCGCGCGCCTTCCTGGCCGATCACGATGCGGACACCGTTATCGCCGTGGGCGGTGGATCGGCCGTGGTCACGGCCCGCGCGGCCTCCATCCTGCTCGCCGAGGGCCGGGACGTGCGGGAGCTGTGCACCCATCGCGCCGCCGACGGCACGCTCGTCAGTCCGCGGCTGTCCGCGCCGAAGCTGCCGCAGTGGGTGGTGCCGAGCACCCCGACATCGGCCTACGCGAAAGCCGGTGCCGCCGTGCGAGATCCGGAGACCGGGGAGCGCCTGGCACTGTACGACCCGAAGATCCGGGCGCAGGGCATCGCCGCCGACCCCGTCCTGGCGGGCACCGCGCCCGAGCAGCTGGTGCGCTCGGCCTCGCTGAATGTGCTCTCGATGGCTGTGGAGGGACTACTGGCGCGCACCGTGGACCCGCTGGCCGATGCGCTTCTGGCACAGGCGTTGCGGACCGTTGTCGAATGGCTCCCGCAGGTGCGCCGCGATCCAGCCGCCAGCGCACCTCGACTGCAGCTCATGCTTGCCGCACTCATGAGCGGACAGGGCAGCGACTTCACCGGAGGCGGTCTGGCGCAGGCACTCTCGCATGCAATAGGCCCCCGCTCGAGCGCGCCCAACGGAGTTGTCGAGGCGCTCCTGTTGCCACACGCGATGCGCTTCATCGCGGATGCGGTCCCGCACCGGTTCGAGCTGATCGCCGACGTCCTCCGGGTATCCGACCGCACGCCTCAGGCCGCGGTCGCGGCGACCGTCGACCTCATCGCTTCCTTCGACGTGCCGACCCGGTTGCGCGACGTAGGTGTCATGCAAGCAGCCCTGATCGAGGCCGCCGATCACGCGATGGACGATTGGGCTATCACCGCCGGTCCGCGTGTGCCTACCCACTCAGAGGTCGTCGATCTGCTGTCCGCCGCGTGGTGAGGGGGTAACTGCCAGTACACGGATAGGCGTGTCCTCCCACGCATCCGTGCGATGCGATGGAATGGGTGCATGGCCGGCCTCGACGGGCCCGGGATCCGATACGTACCGAGGAGGAGACGGCGATGACCACCTGGTTCATCACGGGAGCGTCGAGCGGCTTGGGGGCGGCGCTCGCGCGCGCGGTGCTGGACCGCCGGTCCGGCACCGTCGTCAACGTCTCCTCGATCGGAGCGCCGCGGTCGAACCCCGGCTCGGGTTACTACAGCGCGACGAAACTCGCGCTCGAGGGTGTGTCCGACGCGTTGCGTCGAGAGGTGGCGCCCCTCGGCATCCGCGTCATGGTGGTCGAGCCCGGCGCGTTCCGGACCGATTTCGCGGGCCGCTCCCTGACCCAGTCGCGGACCGTCGTCGACGACTACGCCGACACCGCCGGGCGGCGCCGCAAGGAGCACGACCGGACCCACGGCACCCAGCCGGGCGATCCCGACCGCGCGGCCCAGGTGATCATCCACACCGTCACCGGCGAGAGTGCCCCGTTCCGCCTGCTACTCGGCACCGATGCCGTCCGAGTCGTCCGCGACGAGATGCAGGAGCGGATCCGCGAGATAGACGAGTGGGCTCCGCTCAGCGTGACCACCGACTTCGTCGAGGCCGGGCGGTGACGGAGCGGGCGCTGCTCGTCTACTTCTCCCGGAACGGCGAGAACTACTACCGCGGCGGCCGCCGGAACCTCGAGGTCGGTAACACCGCGGTCCTCGCGGGAATGATCGCGGACCGGATCGGCTGCGACACTTACGCTATCGAGGCGGCAGACCCGTACTCGGACACCTATGACCCGACGGTGGCGCGCAACGTCCGGGAGCAGGAGGCGGACGCCCGGCCCGCCATCGCAGACCCGCTCCCGGCCATCGCGGGCTACGAGGTGGTCCTCCTCGGCAGTCCCGTGTGGAACATGCGCGCGCCCATGATCATGTACACGTTCCTCGACGCGGTCGAGCTCGCCGGCGTGACAGTCATGCCGTTCGTGACCCATGCGATGAGCGGTATGAGCGGCATCGACTCCGACTACCGAAAAGCGCTACCCGACAGTGATATCCGTGACGGTTTGGCCGTCCTGGGCGACGAGGTCGACGGCGCTGCGCCCGAGCTCGACGCATGGCTGCGCGCGAACGGCGTCGGGTGATCCCGGCGTCCTGCAGCAGACCGACATAGCAGACCAGCACAACCCATCAGAACACGAACAACAAGGAGACCCCTATGGCCGACCCACAGACCGCTGCTCGCACCGCCGTCATCACCGGCGCCTCGTCTGGTATCGGCGCAGCCACCGCCCGCGCCCTGCACGCCGACGGTTACCGCGTGGCGCTGCTCGCGCGCCGGGCCGATCGGATCGATGCTCTCGCCGCCGAGCTCGGCGACGGCGCCATCGCGATCCGTGCCGACGTTACCGACCGGGATGCCCTCGTGGCCGCCGCCGGGCGTGTGCAGGCCGAGCTCGGCGGCGCCGACGTGCTGGTCAACAACGCCGGCACGATGCTGCTCGGCCCGTTCTCCGCGGATCAGCGCGACGACTACCGCGCGATGGTGGAGGTGAACCTGCTCGGCACGCTCACCGCCACCGAGGTGTTCCTCGACCAGTTGAAGAGCAGCGACCAGCGGAAGCGCGGCGGCGGCGACCTGATCAACATCTCCTCGGTCGCAGGTCGCACCGCCAGGGCGACCAACGGCGTCTACGCCGCCACGAAGTGGGGGGTCAACGGTTGGTCCGAGTCGATGCGCCAGGAGCTGCTGCCCGACGTGCGGGTGACGCTGATCGAGCCCGGCGTCGTCGACACCGAACTCCCGACGCACATCACGCACGCGGCGACGCGAGAGGCCGTCCAAAAAGGGTACGACGCGGCGACGGTGAAGCCCGGCGAGATCGCCGAGATCATCGCGTTCGTGCTGTCGCGTCCGCGGCACCTGGCGATCAACGAGGTCCTCGTCCGTCCGGCGACGCAGCTGGGCTGACTGTCCGCCGGCTCATCGCGGGATGGCTCAGCGCGGGACGAACAGCTCGGCGTTCCCGTCGCGCACGACGGCGAACGCCGAGGTGGGGAACTTGGTGTAGGTGAAGGTGGGGTCGAGCTGCACGGCCGCCTCTGCGAGGCCGGGGTCGTGGCCCACCACGAGCACCGTCTTCGCCGTGCCCGCCTTCGCATGCACGATGTCCACGATCTGCGAGCCGGTCGCCCCGTACAGCTTCTTGACGTACTCGACCCTCGCGTCGATGCCCGAGAGCTCGAGCGTCTGGCGGGTGCGCGTCGCCGGCGAGCACAGCACCAGGTCGACGTCGAGGCCCTGGCTCCGGATCCATGATCCGGCCAGCGCCGCCTGGCGCGTGCCACGGGATGCGAGCGGACGGTCCTGATCCTCGACATCGTCGGGATACGACGACTTTCCGTGCCGCAGCAGGATCACGCTGTCCATGCGCGGCAGTCTACGGGCTGAACGAATCGAGCAGGGTCCCGGAACCAGGAGCAATCGGGCCCGGGGTCAGCGTGAAAGCGGCGACGGTGCCCGTCGAGAAGCCCGGGACGTCGGCGCCGGGCGCGAGCAGGTGCGCCACCTCGGGGATCGCGGGGAAGTGGCCGACCACGAGCAGCGTCTCTGCGTCGGGACATACCGCGTTGACGGCGGCGAACACGTCCTCGGGCTCGCAGTTGTACAGCTCCCCGAGCACCTCCGCCGGGCAGTCGACGCCGGTGGCCGCGAACGTCTCCCGGGTCCGCCGCGCCGACGACACCAGCGCCAGGTCGGGTGCCAGCCCGGTCTCGCGTAGCCACGCGCCGGTGGCCGCGGCCTCCGCGACACCGTCGTCGGTGAGCGGGCGGTCGGCGTCGGGCAGCAGCATCGCCGCAGCGCCGTGGCGCATGAGGATCAGGACGGTCACACGGGCGATCATTCCAGCGGCGTGGGATTCGACGCAGACCGCCCGCCGCACCGATGGGTACATTGGGGACATGGCTGGCAAAGAGCTCGATCCCGCACGGCGGAAGGCCGCGCTGGACGTGGCGAAGCAGCATCCCGGGATGCTCGCGGCGATGGCCGCCCCGGCGGTGGTGATCATCGCGGTGGGCTGGGTCGTGAGCACGGGGCTCGGGATAGTCCTGCTGCTGGCGTTCGCCGCGCTGGGCGCCTACGGGCTGTCGCGGCTGCTGCGCGGGCGCTGACGGGTGCGGGTCGACGCCTGGCTGTGGGCGGTGCGGCTGACCAAGACCCGGTCGGCCGCAGCGAGCGCGTGCCGCGGTGGGCATGTGCGCGTGAACGGCGCGACCGCGAAACCCGCCCAGAACATCACCGTCGGCGACGAGGTCCGGGTGCGGCTCGACGGGCGTGAGCGCATCGTCGAGGTGGCGCAGCTGATCGCGAAACGGGTCGGCGCGCCCGTGGCCGTGAGCTGCTACATCGACCACAGCCCGCCGCCGCCACCGCGCGAGATCATCGCGTCGATGCCGCACCGCGACCGGGGTGCGGGGCGGCCGACCAAACGCGACCGCCGCGAACTCGATCGGCTGCTCGGGCGGGAGTGAGCCGGCACCGTCAGCGTTGCGGCTGGGACGCCTGCTGCGCGTGGCCCGCGCACCACTGCTCCGGGGGAACCGTCGCGCGCACGTCCGCGACGTGTTCGCCGCAGCCGGCCCAGGTGATCTTGCCGCACACCTCGCACTGCGTGGGATAGCACATGCCCTCAGCCTAATGGCCCCATCGCGTCGAGCGGTCCGCGCGGCTTCGAGCGGATTCTGTGCCCGGGCTCGACCGGGCCTGCCGATGTCGGCGGGCGCCGCTGAGATCGACATTATTTTGCGGCTTGTCGACGTGACACCGCAGGTCGCGGCGCCTCGGTCAAAAAAATTCCGTCGATCTCAGCGCTACCGCCGGTCGCGGAGACGGGCGCCCTACAGGTGGCAGGAAGCTAGTCCTTCCACTCCACCGCGTCCACCTGCTCTGGAGGCCACGGCGGGGCGGGCGCGAACTTCTCGCCGGGCAGCGGCACCACGCTGACGGTCGCCGCGGGTTTGTCGCTCGCGACACCGTCGTCGCCGAGCCGCACCAGCCACAGCCGATAGCCCGCGTCGTCGCGCACCGTCCGCATCTGTACGCGCGAGCCCAGCGGCAGCGGCTGCAGGTACTCGATGATGCCGCGATGCGGGCCGGCCAGCAGCGGGTCGCCGCTGAGGTCGTCCTCGACCAGCTGCCAGTATGCGGCGTTGTTGAGGTGCTGGAACGGGTCGAAGTCTGTTGCGCGCAGATCGAACTCGCGATCCGTGGCCGACGGTGCCGGCATCGGCTCGGTGTTCAGCGCCTTCCACCGCAGCCGGGTCTCGGTCACGTACTGCGTGAGGTATTGCATGCCGCCGTCGCTGATGTGCGTCGGCATCCCGTTGTCGGCGTTGAACCGGATCCAGAAGCCTTCGGTCTCGACGCGGCCGCCCGCGGAGCCGGTCATGGTGATCCGCATGTTGCACCACCGCGAGCTGGTCGACTCGCACCAGCGGGTCAGCGTCACGTCGGACGGCCAGTGCAGCGGCTCGAGCACATCGATGATCGTGCGCCGCACCAGCCAGTACGGGTCGGTGGCCTGGAAGCCTCGGTGGAACATCTCGTCGTTGGCCATGTCCTGCGCGTATCGGGCGATACCGTCGAGTCGCACCCGGCGCTCGGGGTCGACGTCGCCGGTCCGGACCGGCCAACCGCGCTCGAACGACGGTCCCGGCGGCGTGTCCTGCAGGAACTCGTACGTCGTGGGTGTCGGTGCGGTCGGCTTGGTATCGGGGGCCACGGGCCGACTATAGGCGTTCGGTGCCGGTGCCAGCGCTTCGTCGCCGGCCCCGCCCGACGTCGCGATCCCCAGCGGGTCACCGGCCCCCGAAGGTCGTCCCTTCGCTCAGGGCTCGGACGCAGCGTGGGGGTCACGACGGCCCATCGCGCCGCCACGTCGCGCCGGAGTCCGAATCGGCCTGCCGCGGCGATCCGTCGACCTAGAATTCGGACGTGCGGTTCGGGGGAGCCGCAGGGGGAGAGAAGCGTTGATTGCACAGGTATGGGCGACGTTGGCCGTGGGCGTGATGGCTACCTGCGGGGTGCTGGTGACGATGTGGCAGCGGTCGAGGTCGTCGCGATGTGCGCGCCGAGGATCGCCGGGTCAGGATGGAGCACGACGCCCGCGCAGAGTGGTGGCGGCGGTTCGAGTAGGCGGCTGCGAGGGCACGGTCGCTGGATCCGAATGAGGAACGTTTCGGCCGCGCGGTCATCGTCGCGATCGTCAGGTCACCTCTCATCACTGCGAGTGAGGCTCTCCTCGTGCGGGCCATTGTCCAGGAGTTCGGATTGCGGGATCATGGTGGTCGCCGTGGATGAGGAGGTGAGCGCAATGTCGAGCGATGACGAATCGGGCGCCGGCGTAGCGGAGCAGAGCGATGAGCGTCGGATGTCACTCGAAGAGAGTCGCGCCCAACGTGCTGCGAGTCCATGGGATCTCGCGGGCAGTACCCCGGAGTCACGCATCCTGAGCGCGGAGACGTTGATCATTCTCGACCGCCGCTTCGGTCAGGAGACACCGCAGTGGGTCTTCGACGTCTACGAGGGCCGCCTCCCGGCCTGACTGCGACGCCCGGCCTCAGCCCTACCCCGCCGACGCCGTCTCGAACGCCTGCCACATCCGGGAGTAGATGCCGCCCAGTGCGATCAGCTCGTCGTGCGAGCCGAGCTCTGCGACCCGCCCCCGGTCGAGCACCGCGATCCGGTCGGCGAGCCGCGCGGTGGGTAGCCGGTGCGCGATGAGGATCGTGGTCCGACTACGGGATACCCGGTCCATGGCGGCGGTGACGCGCGCCTCGGCGGCGAGGTCCAGGTTCGCCGTGGCCTCGTCGAGCAGCAGCAGCGCGGGTTCGGCGAGCTCGGCCCGTGCGAGCGCGATCAGCTGCCGCTGGCCCGCCGACAGGGAGCCCCCGCGCTCGCCGAGCACCGTGCGATAGCCGTGGGGGAGCGCGGCGATCGCGTCGTGCGCGCCCACCGCCCGCGCCGCGGCCTCGACGTCGGCATCGGTTGCCTCAGGCCGGCTGTAGGCGATGTTGTCCCGCACGGTGCCGGTGAACAGGAACGACTCCTGCGGGACGTACCCCAGATGTGAGCGGAAGTCGTGGAGGTCGAGCCGCCGCAGGTCGTGGCCGTCCAGGGTCACGGTGCCCTCCGCCGGGTCGTAGAACCGGGCGAGCAGCTTGAGCACCGTCGACTTGCCCGCCCCGGTCTCGCCGACCAGCGCCACCGTCCGGCCCTCCGGAACGTGCAGGTCCACGCCCCGAAGCGCCTCGCCCGCCCCGGAATTCGGGTAGCCGAAGTGCACGTCGCGCAGCGTCACCGCGCCGCGCAGCCGGCCCGGCCGGTCGGGGTCCGACGGTGACGGCGTCAGCGTGTCCAGCGCCATCAGGTCCGCGATCCGCGACACCGACACCCGCGTCTGCTGCCAGGCATCGAACACCTGCGACAGCTGCTGGATCGGCGCGAAGAACAGATCGATGTACAGCAGGAACGCGACCAGGGCGCCCACCGTCAACGCCCCGGTCGGCACCAGCGTGGCGCCCACACCCAGCACCAGGGCGTCGGCCACGGCCGCCAGGAACTGCACGAACGGGAAGTACGTCGCCACCAGCCGCTGGGCCGCGACCCGCGATCGCAGGTACTTGGCGCCCAGCTCGTGGAACCGCTCGTTCGTGAGCACCTCGTGCCGGTACGCCTGCGCCTCCCGGACGCCCGACAGGCCCTCCTGGAAGTCGGCGTTCACCGCGGCGATGCGGTCGCGGGAGAGGCTGTACAGGCGCGCCGAGCGGCGCCGGAACCA
Source organism: Tsukamurella soli (assembly GCF_039541155.1). Classification (NCBI taxonomy): domain Bacteria; kingdom Bacillati; phylum Actinomycetota; class Actinomycetes; order Mycobacteriales; family Tsukamurellaceae; genus Tsukamurella; species Tsukamurella soli. The sequence goes on along the minus strand of NZ_BAABFR010000106.1, from coordinate 616 downwards.
CACCGTGGCCGCCGCCAGCGGGACGATCACGCTCAGGGTGATCAGGCCCAGCTCCAGGTCGAGGCCCACGAGCGCCACGCCCACTCCGACGAACGTCACGCCCGCCACCAGTGCGTTGAGCAGCCCGTTCTCGACCAGCGACTCGAACTGGTCGACGTCGGTGGTCATTCGCGTCATGATGCGGCCGGCCATCTCGCGCTCGTAGTAGTCCAGCGACAGCCGCTGCAGCTGCGCCCACACCCGCACCCGCAGTGACAGCATGATCCGCTCGGCGGTGCGGCCGGTCACCAGCGTCGCCGCCATGCTGTCCACGAAGTCGACCAGCACCACCACCAGAAACAGGCCGGCCGCTATCCACAGCGCGGCCTCCGACCCCTGCACCACCCCGGCGTCGATACCGTGCTTCATCAGGTACGGGCCGACCAGCCCGGCGGCCGCGTCGATAACCACCAGCAGCAGGCCCAGCGCCAGCGGCCGCCGGAACCAGCGCAGCAGCAGCGGCAGCGAGAACTCGCGCAGGTGGCGCGACTCGGCGACCAGGTCCACCTCGGCGTGGTCGCGCACCGGCGGCAGCGCCTCGACCTTCGCGAGCAGCTCCGGCGTCGGCGCCAGCGCC
>NZ_BAABFR010000105.1:0-16860 GCF_039541155.1 Tsukamurella soli | reverse complement strand
CGCGAGGCGCCGCATCCGCACCGCCAGCGCCGCGACGTGCGCGACGGCCGCCCGCTCGGCCTCCGCCGCGTCGCCGATCTCGATCGCGCGCACGATCGCGGCGTGTTCGGCGACGGCGAGCGTGCGGCCACGGTCGTCCGACCACAGTCCCGAGTTGTACAGGTGCGCCTTCACGTCGAGCCGGTGCAGTGCGTCGCTCAGCGCCCGGTTGTCCGCGAGATCCCGAACGGCAGTGTGGAACTCGAGGTCGTGCCGGGCCTCGGCGAGCGCGTCCGCCGGCTCGGCGAGCCGGGCGGTCTGGCCCTCGACGTGCTCCGTGAGGCGCCGCACGTCGGCGGCGCTCGCGCGGAGCGTCGCCTCGCGCGCAGCGAGCCCGTCGAGCAACTCCCGGACCGCGAACACCCCGGCCATCTCCCGCTCGTCGACGTGCGCGACTCGCGCGCCGGCGTGCGGTGTGTGCACGGCCAGACCGTCGGCGACGAGCCGCTGCACCGAGTCTCGGACGGGACTGCGGCTCACGTCCAACTCCGCAGCGAGCGCGGGGACGCTCAACGCCGCTCCCGGGGCCAGCTCGCCGGTGAAGATGCGGTCCAACAACTGCTTGTAGACAGCCTCCCCCAGAAGCGATTCCGCACCGCCGGACACCAGGACGGATCTCCTTCCGCGCCCCAGTGTGGCGGGGGCGCTCACCGCTTCGGGCGGGCGTAGTTCGCCGCGACCCGCTGTCGAAGGTACTCGGCGGCGGTGATGGGCGGGTAGGTGCCGTTCGGTGGGGCGATGACCACGTCGCGGTTGGCCTGTGCGAAGAACGGGATCGAGTACCGGGGGCCGGTGTACTCGCCGGTGCCGGGCACCCGCACGCGGTGGAAGTTCGAGATCAGGGCGTCGTCGCTCCACCGCATCAGCATGTCGCCGATGTTGCAGGTGATCGCGTCGTCGGACGGCGTCACCGGCGTCCACTCCTGGGCGTCGGCCTCGCGGCCCGGGCACACCTGCAGCCCGCTCTGCCCGTCCCGCTGGAACAGCAGTGTGAGGCAGTCGAAGTCGGTGTGTGCACCCGCCCGCCAGGTACCGGGGCGCCCGCGCAGCTCCTCCGGCAGCGCGTAGTAGTGGATCAGCCGCAGCGTCGACTGGTACGCCTCGGACGTCGGATCGTGGGCGCCTGCGAAGAAGTCGCGCTCGAAACCGAGTCGATCGGCGAAGCAGGAGAGCACCCACATCGCGAGCTCCCAGCATCGGGACTCGAAGTCCGACATGAACTCCCGGAATCCGGGGAGGTCCGCCTCGGCCGGCCACAGCCCGGCCATGTTCGGGCGGGTCATCTGGTACGACTCCTTCTGGTCGGGCGTGCCGACCGAGGGACGTACCTGGCTCGAGTACTCCCATCCCGCGTTGAGCGGCTTGTCCAGGGGCACCGCGGCCTTGGTCTCGACAGGCAGGGCGAAGAACTCCGCGGCGCGCGCGAACGCGGTGTCCACCGCGTCCTGCGGGATGCCGTGGTTCACCAGCTGGAAGAACCCGATCTCGGTGGCCGCATGCCACAGCTGGTCCGTGATCTCGGCCCGCCTCGCCTCGCGGTCGGAGAGGTCGATACGGGGCACGCTGCGGCCGGCGGTCTCGACACCGAGGCCGCCCATGCGGGCCTCTTTGTCGAGCTCGCCCATGCTGTATGCGGGGGTGGTCATGTGTGGATCCTCCTGTGGGATATGGGATTCGATGAGTCAGGCGCCCGCAGACAGGACGCGGGCGGCCTCCCGGGACGCACCGGTGGGCGCGGTGCCGGTCTTCATGCCGGCCAGCTTGGCATCCAGGTGGGCGGCGACGGTGATGGGCGGGTACGCCTCCGTACCGGGTTCGACGGTGCCGGGCAGTGGCGAGATCACCGCGTCGTGGTTGCCGTCGAAGAAGAAGGCCGCGGAGCGACGGCGCTCGATGCGTCCGTCGACGACGGGCGGGTCGACCCGATGCAGCGTGGAGCGCCACCGGTCGTTGGTCCAGCGAGCGAACGCGTCGCCGAGGTTGATCAGGAACGCGCCCTCGGCCGGCATCACCGGGTGCCAGCGCGTGTCCTCGCCGAGCACCTCGAGTCCGGCGACGCGATCCGCCCAGAGCACCGTGAGGATGCCGAAGTCGGTGTGTGCGCCCATGCCGGTGAGCGGACCGTCCAACTCGATCGCGCCCGGTGCCAGCGCGTAGTTGTTCATCTTCAGCGCGTCGATGGAGTGGTCCACCATGTGCGCGAAGTGATCCGGGCCCAGCCCCAGCGCATCCGAGCACGCCCGTAGCACCGCGCGCGACAGGCCGGTCACCGCTTTCCAGTACACCTCGATCGCGGTTCGGAAGCCGGTCGGCTCCGGCCACGTGTTGGCCGCGTAGGCCTCCTCCGGCAAGGTGGTCCCCGGGTAGGCCGCCACGTCGGTACCCACGGTGAACGCCTCGTAGAAGTCGTTCATCCGATTCGCGGGTGCCACACCGAGACTCATGCTGAGCGCTTCCGACTTCGGCGGCGAGTAGCCGCGGTTGGCCCCCGGCCGACGGTAGCGGCTCTTGACCTCGAGGGGCTGCTCGAAGAACGAGTCCAGCGCGCCGGCGAGGCCTGCGATCGCCGCGTCCGGGACGCCGTGCCCGGTGATCTGCATGAATCCGACTGTGCGGCAGGCTTCGTCGATCCGCGCCGCGACATCCGCGCAGGCGGGGTCGACCGCCGACGACGCGGTCGGATCGAGGTACGGGGTGATGTCGATCGTGGGGATCTCGAATTCGCTCATCGTGTTCCTCCTGAGGTGTGCCAACGTCCTACCGCGAGTCGGGAGACGAGAGAGCAGCCGGCGAACACCACGACGCCGAACAGCGCGGCGAGCACGATCGCGGCGATCAGGTCGGTCGAACGCAGCTGGGCCCGGTAGTCGTCCATGAGCGTGCCGATGCCGGGCTGCCCCTGAGCGAAGAACATGTCACCGATGATCGCGCCGATCACCACCTGTCCCGATGAGATGCGCAGGCCGGTGAGGATGGACGGCAGCGCCGCAGGGAGTTCCAGCCGAACCAGCCGTTGTAGCCGGGACGCGCGTCCCAGAGTGAACAGCTCATGCAAGCCGGGATCCACCGATCGGAAGCCGAAGTGGGTGTTGGTGATGATCGGGAAGAGGGCGATCATCACGCACACCGCGACCCGCGAGGTGGAGCTGAAGCCGAACCACAGACCGATCAGCGGGGTGATGGCGAGGATCGGAACCACCTGCAGCACAACGGCGTACGGGAAGATCGCGCGCTCCAGCCACCACGCCTGGCTCATCAGCGCACCGATCGCCACCCCGATCACGATGGCCAGCACGAAGCCGACGGCGGCGACGCGCACGGTGACGCCGAGGGCGGTGAGCATCGGGGCGAGGTGCGAGGGCACCAGCAGCGACTCGGTGAGCACCACATGCGGCGCCGGAAGCAGGAACCGTCGTTCCGGACTGAGCACGAGATACGTCACCGCATACCAGATCCCGATCCCAGCCGCGATCGCCACGACCCCCACCGCGGAGCGACGCACCCGCGACCCGAAGACCCGCGGCCGGCGCGCGGCGCCCTCCGCGACCCGGACGGCGGGCAGGCTCAACGCGGCGCTCATGCGACACCCCGCAACAGCTCGGAGACCTGAGCAACCTTCTCGGTGTACTCGGGGGCGAACCGCAGCCGGGGCTCACGCGGGCGCGGCAGATCGATGTCGACCTCGGCCGCGATCCGCCCGGGCCGTGCGGACATCACGATCACCCGGTCGGCGAGCAGAACCGCCTCGGAGACCGAGTGCGTGACGAACAGCGCCGTGAATCCGGCGCGGTCGAACAGGCTCAGCAGTTGCAGCTGCATCTCCTGGCGCGTCAGCTCATCCAGCGCACCGAAGGGCTCGTCGAGCAGCATGAGCTCGGGCTCGAGCGCGAGGGCCCGTGCCAGCGATACGCGCATCCGCATCCCGCCGGACAGCGCCTTCGGCAACTGGTCGGCGAACTCGTCGAGTCCGACCGCAGCCAGGGAGTCCGCGACGCGAGCGCGCCGCTCGGCGGCGGGCAGGCCGGCCAGCTCCACGAGCAGGGCGGCGTTGCGCCGCACCGACGCCCACGGCATCAGGGTCGCCTCCTGGAAGATGAACCCCGCGGAGGCCGTGGCTACGGCGACGGCACCGTCGGACGGCTGCTCGAGCCCGGCCGCGAGCCGCAGCAGCGTGGACTTGCCGCAGCCGGACGGGCCGACGATGGCGACGAACTCGCCGCGGCGCACGCGTAGCGACACGGACGCCAGCGCCGTTGTGCCGGTGGGATAGGTCATGGACACCTCGTGGAACGACACCTGGTCGTCCTGGGTGAGGTGCCGCGCGTCGACGTCGTTCCTGGTGTCGACCAACGGGGCGAAGGATGGCAAGACGGGTACCTCCGTAGGTAAGGATCGCGAGCAGATTTGTCTCGCCGTGTGCAACCAGGCTGCCAATTGCATGTAATCGTTGTGAGATCCATTCCATGAAGTTCGTGTTACATGCATCCCCCGGACTTGCGGTGGCGCGCGCAGTGGGTGACGGTTGACGCGTTCCCGCCGCCCCCGATGCCCCGGCGCACCGGGCTCGCTGCCCCACATCCCCATCGCAGGAGACTCGATGTCCCCCACCCCTGATCGAATCGTGCGCCGCGCCGCCGCCCTCGCCGCCGCGGCCGTGGCCGGCGTCGGCACCCTCGCCGCGTGCGGCTCATCCACCACGACGGCCGCGTCGGTCTCGCTCGCGGCTGCGCCGGAAGCGCAGCAGCTCGCAGCCGTGTGCCCGGCCACGCTCACCGTGCAGCTGCAGTGGCAGCCGCAGGCCGATATGGGAGCCCTGTTCCAGATGCTCGGCCCGGACTACACCGTGGACACGGCCACCAAGTCGATGACCGGCACATTGGTGGCCGGCGGCAAGAGCACCGGTATCAAGCTGAAGCTCAAGGCAGGTGGATCGGCGATCGGCTTCCAGTCGGTGGCGTCCGAGATGTACATCGACCCGTCGATCGACCTCGGCCTGGTGCACGGCGACCAGATCGTGGCGGCCAGCGGCGACCAGCATGTCGTCGGCGTGGCACCGCTGCTCACCCACAATCCCGCGATCCTGATGTGGGACCCGGCCAAGCACCCCGGTCTGACCCTGAAGGGGCTCGCCGCGTCCAATGCGACGGTGGTCGTGGACAAGTCGCAGACGTTCCCGACGTGGCTGGTGGCCAAGGGGTTCATCAAGAAGAGCCAGCTCGACACCAGCTACGACGGCAGCCCCGCGCGGTTCGTCGGCGATTCGTCGATCGTGCAGCAGGGCTACGCCGACGCCGAGCCGTGGGAGTACGAGCACAACACGCCCGCCTGGGACAAGCCCGTCGCGTACGGGCTGCTGTCCGAGCTCGGCTTCGACCCGTACGCGTCCAACCTCTCGGTGCGCGCCGACCGGCTGCAGAAGATGGCCCCGTGCCTGAAGAAGCTGGTGCCCATCGTGCAGCAGGCCGACGTCGACTACGTGACCTCGCCCGCCGACACGAACAAGAAGATCGTCGACATCGTCTCGAAGGACTCGACGTACACCCCGTACAAGATCGAGGAGGCCGACTACGCCGCCGGGATCCTGAAGTCCAAGGGGCTGATCGAGAACGAGAACGGCTCGGTCGGCACGTACGACCCGAAGCGCACCGCCGCGTTCGTCGCCGACGTCGCGCCCCTGCTGGCGGCGCAGGGCGCGAAGGTCGATCCGAAGGTCGACCCCACCACCCTGTTCGACCCCGAGTTCGGCGACCGCTCGATCGGCATCAAGTGAGCCTGCGGCTCGCGCCCCGGCCGCGACCCGTCCACACCGTCTCCGATGTCACGGTGTGGACGGGCGCCGGCTGGCAGGCGCATGTGGACGTCGCTCTGGCGGATGGCGTGGTCGACGAGGTCCGGGACCACACGCCCGCGTCCGGTCCCGACGGTGCCGGCGTGCTCGAGGATCCCGGCGTGCTCGACGGCTCCGGCGCCTACCTGATCCCCGGCTTCGCCAACACCCACACCCACGTTCAGCAGTCGCTGTGCCGCGGGGTCGGCGAGGGGCGTCCGCTCCTGGAATGGCTGCTCGCGGTGGGCGAGTCGATGAACGCCGTGACCCCCGAGCGTGCGTACGTCGCCACCGCCGCGGCCGCCCTCGAGGGGTTGCTGAGCGGCGCGACCACGCTGGTCGAGCACATGTGGCCGAATCCGTCGGCGGAGGTGCACGACGCGGTGCTGGCTGCGCTCGACGACGTGGGTGTCCGCGCGGTCCTCGGCCGTGGCGTGGCCGACCGCGCCGACCCGAGCCGCAGGTGGGGCTTCGATCCCAGGCTCATGCAGTCGCTGGACTCCGCCTTCGCGGACGTCGACCGACTGCGCGGCGCCTCGGGTGAGCGCGTGACGCTGGGGCTCGCGGTCCCCAACCCACGCTCGCTCACCATCCCCGGCATGCGCGCGGCCGCCGCCTTCGCCGCCGAGCGGGACCTCACGGTGATGATCCACCTCTCCGAGACGGGCACGGACGACGCGATGTGCCGCGAGCACACCGGAATGTCGGCGATCGACTACCTCGCCGAAGGCGGGCTGATCGGCGAGCGGCTGCTCGCGGTGCACGGCGTCGAGCTGGACGCCGCGGCGCGCCGGACGCTCGCCGCCGCCGGTGCCGCCGTGTCGTGGAATCCGGTGTCCAACATGCGGCTCGGCTCCGGCGTCGCACCCGTGACCGAGCTACTCGCCGCGGGCGTCGCCGTGGGCCTCGGGGTCGACGGAGCCGGCTCCAACGACCGGCAGGACATGCTCGAGACGCTGCGGGCGGGGGCGTACGTGCAGCGCGCGCACGCCCGGCGCGCGGACCTGTTCGACACCGCGGCGATGCTGGCGATCGCGTGCGACGGCGCCGCGCGGGCGCTGGGCCAGCCCGATCCCGCCGCACCCGGCGGCGTAGCCCCCGGGAGACTGGCGGATCTGACGCTGCTGCGCTTCGAGCGGGACTTCGCGTGCCTGCCGGTGTCCGATCCGGGTGCGTCGCTGCTGACCTGCGGCACACCGCGGATCGTGGACACCGTGCTGGTGGGAGGCGAGGTAGTGGTCGCCGACGGGCGCAGCACCCGCATCGACGTCGAGGCACTGACCCGCGCGCTGCTCGCGGCGGGTGGGCCACAGAGGGTGCCGGAAAAGGCGGGAACCCTGAAATGACTACTGACCGCAGCGATGGGGGTCAGCTGCGGTCAGTGCCCTATCAGGATAACAGAGCCATAACAGGAGTGCACAGGCCCTGTCACGATATTTTCTCAGCCGGATCGCATCGCGACAGCAGCAGGCGACCGGCCGGGTAGGCGGCGAGCTGCGGCGGCAGCGTCCCGGGGCGGCCCGACTCGATCACCGCCACCACGGCACCGGGGCGCCCCCCGGAGACGCCGTGGGGAGCGAGGCCGAGGCGGCGCAGGGTCTGCCGGGCGACCGGCTCGGGTGAGTCGAACACCTGCGGCTCGCGGCCGGTGCGGGCGGCGAGCGCGGCGACGATCTCGTCCCGGACCAGTCCGTAGTGCGTGCAGCCGAGCACCACCGACTCGGTGTCGGCGGGGGTGGCGGCCGCGGCCCGCGCGATCGCGTCGGCGACGAGCGAACTGCTCCCCGAGTCGATGGCCTCCGCAAGGCCGTAGCAGGGGATGCGGTGCGCCAGCTCGGGCGACGCGAAGCGTGCGATCAGCCCGGTCTGGTAGTCGCTGACGGTGGCGGCGGCCGTGGCCCACACCGCGAACGGGCGGCCGGTGGCGCCGGCCGGGCGGATCGCCGGCACCACGCCGATCACCGGGATACCGGGCTCGAAGCGCGCGCGGGCGGACTCGAGCGCGTACATCGAGCCCGTGTTGCACGCGATCACGATCGCGTCCACGTCGTGCCGCGCGCAGGCGGACGCCACGGTGACGATCCGTTCGGCGATCTGGTGGGGCTCGAGCAGCCCGTAGGGCATGTAGTCGGGGTCACGGGCCAGCACCAGCTCGAGGTCGGGGCGCATCCGCGCCAGGGCCGCCGCGTAGGCGACCATGCCCAGCCCCGAGTCGATCACCGCCACACGCACGGCGCCGATTCTATCGCCGGGCCGAAAGGTGGATTCCAGAGCTGCCATTGCACGCGCTGCGCACAATGGAGGCGTGACCGACGTTCGCTCCATCGCCGCGCTCGGCAGCTCGTTCGCCGCGGGGCCGGGGATCACGCCCATCGTCGACCGTGCGGCACGCAGGTCGGGCCGCAACTATCCACACCTGGTGGCCGGCGCCCTCGGGGCGCGGCTCACCGATCTGACGGTGTCCGGTGCCACCACCGAGACCATCCTGTCGCGTCCGCAACGGGTCTTCCGCCACGTCTTCCCGCCGCAGATCGACGGCGTGCCGCGGGACGCCGACCTGGTGACCATCACAGTGGGCGGCAACGACCTCGGCTACGCCGGCGCGATGCTCCGCCTCGGCATCGCCGCGCGCCTCGACTCCGATCCGTTCACCCGGCCGGTGGGCGCACTGCTGCGCCGCGGGGCAGCGCCAGCGGGGTCGGTCGCCGACGTCGAGCGGGCGGGCGCGGGCCTGGCCCGGATCGTCGGCGCCGTGCGGGATCGCGCACCGGACGCGCGGGTCCTGCTCGTGGACTATCCGACGGTGCTCGGGGACGACACCGTCCGCGGCCCTGCGGCTCCGTTCGACGAGATCACACGAGAGGCGCTGCGCCGCCTGGGTTCCCGCGTCGATCAGGTGTTCGCGACGGCCGCCGACACCTCGGGCGCCGAACTGGTGCGCGCGTCGGAGGCGAGCCGCGCGCACGCGCTGGGCAGCGCGGAGCCGTGGGTGACGGGCCTGCCCGAACGACTGCGCGATCTGCGGACGACGATGCCGTACCACCCGAACGCGACCGGCATGGCCGCGGTCGCCGACCTGATCCTGGCCCTGCTCAGCTGACCAGCCGGTCGTGATAGACCGCCGCACCGACCACACTGTGGCTCTTGCGGTTGAGTCGGGCGATCAGTACCGCCGGCGCGCCGTCGACGGTGCACGTGGCCGTGACCGTGTCGCCGGCCGCGATCACCTTGGTGAGATCGGTCGGCACGATCCCGCCCAGCAGGCGGACGGCCACCTCGTCACCCCTGGCCGACCGCGAGACCAGTTGCCGCACGGCGTCTTTCCCCCTCGGACCCACACTGAAGGCGGCCGCGGCGAAGCGGGCGGTCCCCGTCGCGCCGAGGTGCCGCAGCATGCGCGCGCCCATGCCGATCCCCCCGGTGACGTTCGCAACGCAGGGCCGCGCGAGTCCGGCCACGACGGCTGCGGGTTCCCAGTGCGCCGCCATGCGCCGGATGCGCCACCCGCCGTCGGCCCCCGTCGCCCCGGCCGAGGCGGGCCCGGACAGGCTCGGCTCGAAGGGGGTCATCTCGTACAGGATGTGCAGCGGCGTCGAGACCGTCGCGCCGCTCGCCATCGTGGTGGTGATCGTGGCGTCGCGGACGATGTGGTGGCCGCGCCGGAAGTCTGCGCGGACATCGAACACGATGTCGTTGGCCGCGATGAACGCGTCCCAGAACCGCGAGAGCGGGCCGTTGCCGCGCTCGCCCGACCGGCGGTCGTACACCCCGCCGAGCACGGGCCGACTGCCGACGGGGTCCTCGAGGATGTGATCGGGCGCGAACAGGTCGAGCCAGCGCTGCTTGTCGTGCGCGGCGACCGCGGCAGGCGAGGCGGCCACCACCGCGAGCATCTCCTGCGCGGAGCGCGCCGGGTCGGGTGTCACCTCCACGATGATACGAGCGTCAGCGCTCGCCGTCGGCCGCGGCGACGATCGCGCCCAACAGCCCGGGGTAGGCGGCCTCGACCCGGTCGACTCGCAGCCGCTGGTAGGTCACGCCGCCGCGGGTCTCGCGGTCGGTGATCCCGGCCTCCCGCAGGATCTTGAAGTGGTGACTCGCGGTCGCCTTGGTGACCCCTTCGTACAGCTGGGCGCACGCCACGGGACCGCCGGCGCTGTGCAGGCGTCGCACCATCTCGAGCCGGACGGGGTCCGCGAGCGCGGCGAGCACCGCCTGCAGGCCGCGGACGGTGGCCTGTGTGGGCCCGGACTCGGCGCGCTCGGGAGCGGCGGGGGTAGCCGGAGTGGCCGATGTGGTCGACATGGGAATGAATCCGTTCCGCTCGGGTTTGATGTTCATCGAACCGACTCGTACGGTCGGACCTAGTTCGATCGATATCAAACCTACCCGGAGGAATCGATGAGCACCACCTGCATCGCCCCGACCGCATCGGACGTCCGGCTGTCCACGCACCCGCAGCGCTGGGCGTACGGGCTCCTGCTGGCGCTGCTCGCGCTGGCCCTCGGCGTCTCGGCGCTGCCTTCTCCGCTGTACCCGATCTACCAGGCGCAATGGCACCTGACCCCGCTCTCGACCACGATCGTCTTCGCGGTCTACGCCGTGGGCGCGCTGGGAGCGACGCTCACGGCGGGTCCGATCTCGGACTCGATCGGGCGCAAGCCGGTGCTGCTCGCGGCGGTCGGCACGATCGCCGTCGGCATGGTGATCTTCCTGCTGGCCGGCGCCGAGTGGGAGCTGCTGGTCGCGCGCTTCCTGCACGGCGCCGCGATCGGCTCGATCACCGTGGTCGCGGGCGCCGCGCTGCTCGACGTGCGGCCCCACGACGGCGCCGGCAACGGCATGCGCGCGGGCGTCGCGCTCAACGTCGGCATGGTCCTGACGGTGCTCGGTGCGTCGTTCGCCGCGCAGTGGGCGCCCGCCCCGCTGCGCACGCCGTTCATCATCGTCGGCCTGGTATGCGTCGTGGCGCTGGTGGCCGTGGCGCTGATGGCGGAGCCGCACACGGCTCCCACGCATGCCCCGATCCGGTTCCGCCGGCCGTCGGTGCCGGGGGAGATCGCGGGCGATTTCCTGTTCTCCGGCGCCGGGATCCTGTCGGCCTGGTCGGTGCTGGGCGTGTTCCTCAGCCTGTACCCGGCGCTCGCCGGTCAGACGACCGGTGTCCATTCGGTGGTGTTCGGCGGCGGTGTGGTTGCGCTCATGGCCGGCACCGCGGCGGCGACGCAGTGGCTCGGCGGCCGATTCCCCGCCCTGCCGACGGCGATCGCGGGCGACGCGGGGATGGTCGTCGCGCTGGCGCTCGCCGTCACCGCGGTACGCACGGGGTCGTGGCCGCTCGTGCTCGCCGACTCGGCGCTGCTGGGGATGACGTTCGGGCTGGCGTTCGGCGGCTCGCTACGCCACCTGGCGGCGGTCACGCCGGGGCACGCGCGTGGCCGGGTGATGAGCGCCTTCTACCTGCTGGGTTACCTCGCCATGGGGGTGCCGACGGTGATCGCCGGGTATCTGTCCACGGTGTACTCCACGCGCGCCGTGTTCCCGTGGTTCGCCGCGGGCGTCGCGGTCGCGTGCGCGGCGGCGGGCACGATCGGCGTCATCGCGTCGCGGCCCTTCGGCGCACGGGCAGCGACGTCACGTTCCGGGCGGTAGGGCACTCCCGGCGACCCAGGTCGCCCACGGCACCGACCAGTCGCCGTTCTGGTACAGCTGCAGCGGCGCGCCGCCGGTATTGCGGACCTCGACCACGTCGCCGGGGACGCTGAGGTTGTAGAACCACTCCGCGTTGGCCTGGTTGAGATTCAGGCAGCCGTGCGATGTGTCCGTGTTGCCCTGCGCCCACACCGTGGTGTCGAGCTCGTGCAGGTAGATGCCGTCGTTGCTGATCCGGGTGGCCCAGTTGATGGCCTCCCGGTAGCCCAGCCGCGAGTTGATCGGCAGTCCGTAGGTGGAGGAGTCCATGATCACCGGGTTGGACTTGTCGAGCACGGTGTAGATGCCGCGCGGGGTCCAGAAGGTGAGCGTCTGGCCGTTGATCACCTGGGTGCCGCCCTCCCCCATGGAGGTCGGCATGCTGCGCACCATCTGGCCGTTCACAAACACCTGGACCTGCTTGGTGTCGTCGTCCGCGATGCTCACGTGCGACTCGCCGATGGTGATGCCGATCGACTGGTCCTCCTGGCCCCACAGGCCGGGACTGACCTCCTTGCCGAACACAGCGGCCGTCACCGCGATCCGGGTCCCGGGCGTGTAGTAGTTCTGCGGCCGCCAGTGCAGCGCCGAGTCGGTGGCCCAGTACCAGGCGCCCGCGACGTGCGGCGTGGTCTCGACGGTGAGCGTCTTCTGCGCCGCGGCACGGTCACTGATGGCCTCGTCGAAGTGCACCACGATCACCTGCCCCACCCCATAGGTGGCGCCGTCGGCGAGTGAGTTACCGGACGTGTTCTCGAAGTACGGCAGCGTCATGTTAGGGGGCTTGACGGTGGTGAAAGTGGCCGTCTTGGTGCGCTGCTTGCCCAGCGTCTCGTAGTGGACGGTGGCGGTGTACGCCGTGTCGTACGCGAGCGGCGCGGTGGACTTCCAGGTCAGCCGGTCCGGCGACAGCGTGCCCTGCAGCTCGACGCCCTTGGGGTCGATCACGGTGACCGTGTCGAACGTCGCCTTCTGGATGCCGATCGAGATCGGGGTCAGGGGCGGTACACCGGTGGCCTGGTCGCCGGGGGCGAACGTGACCAGAGCCGGATCGGGCTGTTCGGTGGTGGTGGCGGCGGTCGGCGCCGCGGGCCGCTTCCCGGACTTCGGCTGCGGTGGCTGCCCGATCGTGCAGGCAGCCGCGGGGACCGCCGCGGCGACGCCGATCAGGACGCTGCGCCGGTTGACCCTCGTTCCCATGTACCCCTCAGTCCCGCCTGCCGGTGTTCGGAAGTGCGTTTCGTAGTCTACCGAGCAGCACTCGAGACACGCTCTGCGGCGACCCGCGGCGGGTTACGGATAGGTCTCGATCTTGTGCCGCCCGAACCTCTCCCGGTGAACCGCGTCACTCAGCGGACGGCGATCGCGCCAACCGAATCGTTCGAGGTCGGGGACCCGCTGGAACTCGGTGACCGGGCCCACACACAGCCACGCCACGATGTGTACCCCCGCGGGCACGCCGACCAGCTCACGCACCGTGTCCTCGTGGTAGAAGGACACCCACCCGACCCCGATGCCCTCGGCGGTCGCGGCCAGCCACAGGTTCTGGATCGCCAGCGCGACGGACAGGTGGCCGGTCTCGTCGACCGTGTGGCGGCCGAGGATGTTCGGCCCACCGCGGGTGGGGTCGTAGGTGACGACCACGCCGGTCCCCGAGCTCTCGATCCCCTGGACGTTGATCGGGTTGAAGGTGTCGCGCCGATCCTGCGGCAGCGAGTCGGCGAAGTCGGTGCGGCACCTGTCGACGTGCTCCGCGAACGCCTTCAGCGACGCGGGCTCCTGCACGACCACGAAGTCCCACGGCTGCGTGTTCCCCACGCTGGGCGCGCTGTGCGCCGCGCCGAGCAGCCGCACCAGGGTGCCGTCGTCGATCACCTCGCCGCTGAACTCGTTGCGGACGTCCCGGCGCGCGGCGATGGCCGCGAACACGTCCATCATCGGGCCACCCCGTTCGGGGCCTGCGCAGCGAGGGCCTCCAGCGCGTCGCCGGTGAGCCGTTGCACCGTCCACTCGTCCTGCCCGACGGCGCCGATCGAGCGGTAGAACCCGATCGCCGGGGCGTTCCAATCCAGCACCGACCACTCGCAGCGGCGGTAGCCACGCTCGACGCATACCGCGGCGAGGGTCGCGAGGAGCCCCTTTCCGTGCCCACCGCCGCGGGCGTGCGGGCGGACGTAGAGGTCCTCGAGGTAGACACCGAACGTGCCGGTCCAGGTGGAGAAGTTGCGGAACCACAGGGCCATGCCGACGACCGCACCGTCCGCCCCGGCACCGTCCGCCCCGGCACCGTCCGCCCCGGCACCGTCCGCCCCGGCACCGTCCGCCCCGGCACCGTCGACGGCGACGTGGGCGAAGACCGCCGGATGCTCTCCGAACAGTGCGTCGTGCAGCTGCTCCGCGGTGGCCTGCGCGGCGTCCGGCTCACGCTCGTACTCGGCGAGCTCGCGGATCATGGCCAGGATCTCGGGGACGTCGGCTTCGGTGGCAGCGCGGATCACAGAGTGCAGCGTAGGGCAGGCGCGAGGACTTATACGGGACCGGTCCCGTGCGCGGTGATGGCCGGCATGAGGCATTCACGCACGACGCTGCGAGCGGTGAACGGGTCGTCGGGCGTGATCAGGCCGTCGGGCGCCAGGCACACCGAGTGCCCGACCCGCGCGAAGATCTCGGCGACCGGGTTGGGGTCGAAGCGGGGCAGCGCGCCGGTCTCCTGGAACCGCAGGATGATGTTGGCGGCGAACGTCCGGCCGATCTCGATCAGCAGGGCGCCGCCCTGCGCGATCATCGGCAGGCCGACGACCACGTTGCCGTCGCCGATGCCGCGGATCAGCGGGCGGCGGTGGGCCTCGGTGAGGAACGCCACGAAGCCCTCGGTGAGCGCCTCCTCGACGGTCGGCAACCCCACGATCTGCTGCTCGATCACCCGAAGCAGCTGCTCCGCCTCGTACCGGATCGCCTGCTGCACAAGGTTGTCCTTGCGGTTGAAGCGGCGGTACACGGTGGCCACGCCGATACCCGCGAGGTTCGCGACGTGCTCCATCGTGGTGCGGGCGATCCCGACGCTGCCGATGCTCGAGACGGCCGCGGTCAGGATGCTCTGCGCAGTCGCGTCGTGCTTCGCCGGGCTCACGTCTATGGATAGTAGTGTGCGCGTCTGATTCGCTCATGACGGCTCCGTGCGCCACGCCCTATCGGCGAGGCATCCACGTCGCGCAGCGGGAGCACACAGCGTCGCCGCGAGCGCCGAAACGCAGGCGGGTCCGGCGGGCGCCGCCGAGAACTATGGTCGGCGTATGGTCTCGATTCCGCGTCTCCCCTCCCCCGCCCACATCCTGAAATCCGCGGCGACCGCCGTCCCCCTGCCCGTGTTGGCCGCATCCGTGCGGGCCGCCTTCGCCCTCCCCGCCCCTGCTCGCCGGGCTCTCGGCTCGCCGCGTTCCGTCGATGGCCGCGAGCTGAGCCTCGACTCGCAGACCGTGCTGAGCCTGCTGCGCATGCAGGGTGTCGACGGCCTGCTCGGCGACGAGACCGTCGCCGAGGCGCGGGCCGGCACCGTCCGGCTGTCCCGGGCGGTCGGTGGCAGACCCGACCCGCGCATGGTCGTGCGGTCCGTCACCGTCGACGGCGCGGACGGGCCCCTGCCTGCGCGACTGTTCACGCCGGCCGCGCTGCCCGCGATGTCGCCGCTGATCGTGTACTTCCACGGCGGCGGCTTCGTGGTGGGCGATCTCGACTCGCACGACGCGCCGTGCCGACTGCTCGCCGAGGCGACGGGCGCCCGGGTGCTGTCGGTGGACTACCGCCTGGCGCCCGAGCACCCGTTCCCGGCGGCGCCCCTGGACGCCGTAGCGGCCACGGCGTCGGCGATCCGCGACGCCGAGCAGCTGGGCGCGGACCCCGCCGCCGTCATCGTCAGCGGCGACAGCGCGGGCGGCAACCTCGCCGCGGTGGTGTCCCGCGAGATGACGCTCGCGGGCGGCCCGAAGCCGGCGGCGGCCCTGCTGTTCTACCCGGTCACGGGCGACGATCCCGCCAACCTCAGCCGGCACGAGTTCGCCTCCGGGTACTTCCTGACGCTCACAGACATCGAGCGGTTCGACTCGTTGTACCTGCCCGACCCGGCCGATCGCACCGACCCGCGGTACGACGTGCTGCACGCCGACGCCCCGGCCGACCTGCCGCCGACCCACGTGGTGACGGCGGGCTTCGACCCGCTGCGGGACGAGGGCCTCGCGTATGCCGAACGGCTGCGCGCCGCCGGCGTGCCAGTGACATCGGTCACGGTGGACGGCGCGATACACGGATTCGTCAACATGATCGGCGTCAGCGAAGAGGCACGTCATGCGGTGATCGCCGGGGCGACGGCGGTCCGGGCACTGCTGAGCGATTCCGGCGGCGATGCCCTGAAAGCCTGACACGCCCGAAACACGTTCTCGGCGAAATAGTGGCGCCCCGCCCCGGGGAACGCTTATTGTTGGAGGTGCGCGCCGCCATATGACGTCTCCCCCCACGTCGGCGGGCGCAATGATTGAGCCTTGATATCGGTTCCCCCTCCTCCCCCCATTTCGGGAACCGATATCAAGGCCTTTCTCTTTCTCGCGTCTCCCTCTCGCACTCCCCGCAGGAGCCACCGATGCTGGGCACCCACCTCACGGACGCCGGACGCCTGGTCTGGCCGCGCGCCGGTGATCCCCACGGCCCACTGCCCCCCATGCTGCTGCTCCTCACCCTCGTCACCGGGCTGGTCGACGCGTTCAGCTACCTCTCGCTCGGCCACGTCCTGGTGGCGAACATGACCGGGAACGTGGTGTTCACCGGCTTCGCGCTGGGCGGCGCGGCGGGCTTCGTGTGGTGGGCCGCGCTCGTGGCGGTCGCCGCGTTCCTGTTCGGCGCGTGGTGCGGGGGGCACGTGCACGCGCGGCTCGGTGCGCACCGCGGACGGCATCTGGGCGCGGCCGCGGCGCTCGAACTGCTGCTGGTCGGCGTGGCGTGGATCGCGAGTCTCGTCCTGGCCCAGCCGTACCGGCAGTGGTCGCTGGCTGCGCTGGTGATCCTGCTCGGCGTCGCGCTCGGACTGCAGAACGCGACCGCGCGGGCGCTGGCGGTCCCCGACCTCACCACCACGGTGCTCACGCTGACGCTCACCGGGATCGCCGCCGACGCCACCCGCGGCGGCAGCCGGTGGGGGCGTCGAGTCGTGCCCGTCGCTGCGATGTTCGTCGGCGCCCTCGCCGGAGCGGCGCTGGTGACCGGGGGGCACCCCGCGGTCACCCTGGGCGTCGCGGCCGCGCTCCTCGCCGTCG
>NZ_BAABFR010000104.1:0-17037 GCF_039541155.1 Tsukamurella soli | reverse complement strand
CTGGTGATCGGTGTCAAGCGCCGCAGCCCGCTCGGTAAGGCGGTGCTCGGCTCGGTCAGCCAGCGCCTGCTGCTGCACAGCCCGATCCCGGTCCTCGCCGTCAAGCTCGACGACGACGAAGAATAGGGCCTCGGCGTCCGTTCGGTCGTGCCGGCCGAACGGACGCCCTCAGTCCGCCACGGCGCCCTCTACGACGGCGCCCGCCACGATGCGGCCCACGTCGAGCTTGATCAGCTGATCCGCGCGATCGAAGTAGCGGTCGTCGTGAGTGATCACGACGACGGTCTTGCCGCGGCGCTTGAGCTCGGTGAGGATCTCGTCGTAGAACAGGTCGCGGAACTGCGGCTCCTGGTCGGCCGCCCACTCGTCGAACAGGTAGATCGGCCGGTCCTCGAGCAGCGCGGTGAGCAGCGCCAACCGCTTGCGCTGCCCTTGGGACAGCGCGATCGTCGACAGCCGGCCGTCGTGCACCGTCACCTTGTGCGCGATCTGCAGCCGCTCGAGCAGCCGCCGGACCTCGTCGTCGATGCCGGGGCGGAGGAACCCGAGGTAGTCCTCGAACAGGTGGAAGTCGGTGAACACCGCAGCGGAGTTCTGCCGGAACCACTCCACATTGTCGTGGCTGATCTGCTCGCCGTTGAGGGTGATGGTGCCTTCGCGAGGCACGTACAGCCCGGTGATCAGCTTGGCGAGCGTCGACTTACCGCTGCCGTTACCGCCGACCACGAACGTGACCTGCCCGGGCTCGAACGCCATGTCGAGCGGGCCGAGCGAGAAGCCGTCGGGCTGCTCGGATCCGGGCGGGGGCGGGAATGCTCCGGGTCGGCCGGGTCCGCCCGGCCCGGCGAACGGCTGTGGCGGATGTCCGCCGAAGCCTCGCGGGCTCGCTCCATCGCGCCCGCCCCGGCGTCCCGGCCTCGGTCGGCCGGAGCCGTAGTCCAGCCCGTTGACGTCCGGCCGCGCGCCGAACCCGTCCGGGCCGTTGTGATCGAGGCCGTGCCCGCCGGGGGCCGGTCGGCCGGGTGCTGGACGGCCGGGTGCTGGACGGCCGGGTCGGTGCGGCGGGCCACCCGGGGGCGGGCCGAGCGGCCCGCCGTCGTTGCCCATCGGCCCCGGGGCGCCGTCGGTGAGGTAGGTGTAGCCGACCCCCGACAGCACCAGGCGAGCGGAATCGACCGCCGGGCGCTCGGTGTACGGGAGCGCGGCCTCGTCGTGCGCGGCCTCCATCGACAGGCTCATCGCCTGGATCTTCTTGAGCGCCACGTCGCCGCGCAGCAGGTCCGGGATGCGGTGCATGACGTTCTGCATCGGCATCGCCAGGAACGTGGTGATCAGGACGTAGCCGAACATCACCTCGTGCGGCAGCCGCAGCATCTGCGCCATCGCGAACAGCACGAACGCCATCGTGCCCAGCTGGAAGATCTGTCCGAACCCCTGCGCGTACGAGAAGCGCGAACCGGCGTCGACGTTCTGGTCGCGCAGCGTGCGGGCCGTCCCCAGCAGATGTCGGTCCATGAAGTCCTCGCGGCGCCCGCGGTGCAGCTTGAGCTCCTTGATGCCGGTGGTGACGGCCTGGAACGAGTGCAGCAGCGCGTCCTCGTTCTCGCGGGCCGCCCGGAACAGGCGGCGGACCCGCTTGAGGAAGGTCTCGACCATCGCGATCGTGACGATCGTCGCGCCCACGGTGATCGCGAAGATCGGCCCGGAGATGCACCAGAGGTAGACCAGGCATCCCACCACGGTGGCCAGGTCGATGCACATCATCGGGATTGCGGAGGCCGCCTGTGACAGCGAGCGCACGTCCTCCGTGAGAGTGGCGATCAGCCGGTGCATGCCGAGCCGTTCGAGGTGCTCGAGCGGCGCCGAGACGATGCCGGAGCTGAGCTTGGCGCGGAAGATGTAGACGGCGTTCTGAGCGAGACGGATCAGTAGGACCTGCGACACCAGCCCCGCCACGACGACCACCAGCGCCGTGACGATGAAGTGCGTCTGTGAGTCGGGACGTGGCATCGGTGAGACGACGCCGTTGATGAGCGTGACGAGGTAGGCGTTCGCCACGCCGCACACGAGGCCGGCGACGATCGCGGCGCATATCCCGGCCCAGTTGACCGAGAACAGGTACCTCAGCAGTTGCATGGCCGGAACCTATCGTCCGTCACCGAGAGGTTCGTCGCCGTCGACCGCGGGCTGCTCGGCGGCCGGTTCTGAGACGACGATGTCGAACAGGACACCCTCGAGCGTGACGCCGGGCGCGAAGGAGAACGCGACCCCCGTCGTCACGCCCGGTGCGCCGGGATCGGCGACGGCCCGGCGTGCCATCCGCTCGAGCACGAACACGAGCGACACGCTGAGCATGTTGCCGTACTCGGCGAGCACGTCCCAGCTCACGTCGGCGACAGCGGGATCGAGGCCCAGCGAGAGCGCCGACTGCTCGATGATCTTCGGTCCGCCGGGGTGGATCGCCCACAGCGCGATGTCCGCCTGCGTGATTCCGTTGTCGGCGAGCACCTCGTCGATCACGGGGGCGACGCCGCGGCGGATGTAGTCGGGGAGTTCCTCGGCCAGCTCGCAGGTGACACCGTCGTGGTTCACGCCGAGCACGATCCCGTCCTCTGCGCCGTCGAGCAGCCGGCTGAAGCCGTCACGGAGCACGATCCGGCCGGCGGGGAGGGGCTGCTGCACCTGGCCGGCGCCGATCACCATCGCGCCGCAGCCGTCGCCGAACAGGCTGTGCGTGATCACCTCTCCCAGGTCGTCGCCGAACACCGCGTTCACCGAGCTCAGCTCGAGGCACACGACGAGGGCCTTGTGATCCGGGTGTGCGCGGACGTGGTCGGCCGCGGTGCGGATGCCGTTCATCGCGGCCGCGCAGCCCATGAAGTTGACCACCAGGCGGCCCACCGAGCGGGACAGCCCGAGCTGCTCGAGCACCGCGATGTCGACGCCCGGCGCGATGAAACCGGTGCTGGTCACGAACACCAGCAGGCCGACATCGGCCGCGTCGGCGGCGGCGTCCGCGAGCGCCCGGCGGGCGACGTCGACGGCCAGCGGCACGGCGTGCTCGAAATACAGGCCCATGCGCTCGCGGATCGTACCGGGCCGGCGGCTGTACTCGAGGAACTCCGGCGCAAGGGGGTCCACAGCGAGGTGCCGCGTGCGGACCATGGTCTTCGCGTACACGCGCGGGATCCGGGTCTGCTGCCGCGGGTCGTCGAAGAGCTCGGCGACGCGCCGGGCACCGTCGGCCTGGTCCATGACGAGACCGGGTGTGCCGGTGGCGATGCCCTCGACGACCGCGATCGAGGTCGACGGTGCCGGTGGCAGCGCTGGTGCGTGCGGACCGGGCCGGTCGCGCCGGTCGGGCGCGGCGACGGTGCGGGAACTCGGGTGGGGCACAGCGCCCGGGCCGGGTGCATGATCGTGGATAGGGGTGGACATGGCGCACCTCCTTCGGTGAGGCGGTTGACGGGGACCGTGGGGTCGGGTGGAGACGCGGTGATGAGCCGCGATGGGGTGACGGTCAGACGGTGCCGATGCCCGTGAACCCCTTGATCGTGTAGTCGGCGCATGTTTTGAGCGCGGCCGGGGAGAAGTGCTCGCGCCAGAACCCGAGGTCCTGTTCCTGCGCCGGCCGGGACCGGGCGCCGAGATACGTCGCCACCTGGGTCGGTAGGCGGTCGAAGAAGAAGCTCTTCGGTGGCAGCCATTCGACTCCGAACGCCGCGGCCTCCTCCCGGATCACGTCCTCGGAGGCGATGTTCGCGAATCCCGACCGCTGAAACGGCAGGACGTGGTGCGCGCGGTGGCTGGACAGGCCGGCCGACAGGAAGCAGTCGACATAGCGGTTGCCGACCACCCGCAGGTCGTACGCCTGCTCGAGCTGGTTCACCGCCCAGTCGTCGGGATCGCCGGTCTCGAGGTCCTCGGTGTCGACCTCGAAGTCGTGGCTTGCGACCACCATGAACGTGCTGATCCACATCGTGACCACGAACTGCAACAGCCATGCCCAGAAGTCGCCCATCGCGATGAACGCCGCGAGCTCGGCGAGCAGCAGCAGGCGGGTACCGAAGGCGCCGACGAAGTGGGGGAGGCCGCCCCGCCACGACCCGTACATGTCGGCCATGCCGACCTTTCGGGTGAGTTTGCAGATCTCGAACATCCGGATCGTCATCCCGCTGACTGCGTGACCGAACTTGTGCAGCGTGTGGATCGGAATGCGGAAACCGCGCGGCAGATCCATCATGAAGGTGAAGACGTTCTTCTTGATGTCCACCTCGCTCTGCGTGTACGGGTGGTGCAGCAGCGCGTGTCCGTCGGCTGTGACGAATGACAGTGCCACGTAGTTCATGTCGAAGGCGTTGACGAGGATCTTGTTAGCGCCCTTCTGGGCGCGGTGTATCGCGTAGTGGCCGAATCCCGCGAGCGAGCTGCGCAGGACCACCATGAGGACGACGAATGCCCACAGGGGCATCCAGCTGCGCTCGAACAGGCGCAGACCCTCGACCGCGAAATACGCGACGAAAAGCACCACGGCGACGATGTCGAAGTACCGGTCCATGCGTTTGATCCGCGCCGCGAGTTCCGGCTCGGCGATCCGTGCTTTGACCCGATGCAGCAGGTCGCCCTTCTCGTCGAACCGGTACTGCGGGGTGTCGCGCCAGCTGTCGAAGCCCTCCCGGAACAGGAAGTCGGGGGCGTTGTTCTTGGGGTGGACGTCCTCGAGGACGGCATCCCGGTCGAGCGCGAACCGTTCGATCATCCGCGCGATCTTCTCGGGATTGCGGTGATAGGCGCCGATGATGGATGTGATGTCGCGGTTCTTGGTGCGGCCGATGAAGAACTCGCCGCCGGGGTGCTTGGAGATCCATTCGGTCAGGTCGTACGCACGGCCGTTGAACACCCAGACGTTGGAGAGCTGCGGGCCACCGTCCGGACCCGGGGCGCGCCCGAGGTCCCGCTCCGCGGGCCGGTCGCCGGGTGTTCCCGGCCCTTCCGTGGGATGTCGGTCGGGAGTATCCGCCGGGGTCGATTCCGGCGCGGTGTCGGCCGGTGCGGGGGCACTCTCCGTGGGGGCGTTCTCTGCGCCCGGCGGATAGTCGAATGGCATGGCGTCATCGTCCCCTTGTCAGCTAGCCCGTCACCAAACAATCGCTTAACTGGATCGTATGCGGATGCGGGTGCGTTTCACCGTGTGGGTGGGTTGGTCGACCTACACGTGCGAGACGCTATCGTAAACTTCTTGGACACGGTTTGGTGCTACTGCGAATACACACCAACCCAAGATGGGTACCGGTTAGCATCGTGCCCATGAACCAGTCCACACGCCCCACCGTCAACGATCACTCCGCCGATCCGCGCCGCCTTCGCCGGGCTGCGCTTCCCGCCATCGCCGTCGTGACGGTGTCGGCCGCGCTTCTCGCCGGCTGCACCAAGGGCAGCAGCGAGGGGGTTTCGACGAGTGCCGCCGCCACGTCCAGCTCCGCGGTGGCGGAGTCCGATACCGGCATCCCGTCTGCGCAGGGAGCCGGCTCGGCGACGCCGGCGGCCCCGGTCGACCTCAAGAACGCCCCCGCGCTGCTCGAGCAGGCGTCGCAGGTCACCAAGATGATGCACTCGGTGCACATCGTGATGGACGTCTCCAAGGACGTGCAGGGTGTGCCGCTGCAGAACCTCACGGGTGACGTCACCAACCAGCCCGCGGTCGCAGCACAGGGCAACGGTGTGTTCCGGATCGGTGATCAGTACGTGCAGACGAAGTTCGTGGTCGTCGACGGCACGCTGTACGCAGAGCTCACCGGCAACACGTACAAGAACTTCGGGCAGGCCCAGAAGATCTACGACCCCGCAGTGATCCTCAACAAGGACCTTGGGCTCGGCCATCTGCTCGAGAGCGTCACCGCCCCCACGGTTTCCGGCGAGGAGACGCTCGCGGGCACGCCGACGGTGCGGATCACCGGCACCGTCGACTCGAGCGTGGTCGACAAGATCATCCCGAGTAAGTCGCAGACAGGTGGT
Organism: Tsukamurella soli; assembly: GCF_039541155.1. Taxonomy (NCBI): domain Bacteria; kingdom Bacillati; phylum Actinomycetota; class Actinomycetes; order Mycobacteriales; family Tsukamurellaceae; genus Tsukamurella; species Tsukamurella soli. The sequence goes on along the minus strand of NZ_BAABFR010000104.1, from coordinate 11,022 downwards.
CCGGGCACGTCGGGCTCACTGCCCATCACCTTGTGGATCACCCAGAAGGCCCCGTACAGCCTGGTCCAGACCAAGATCACCATGGGCAAGGGTGACGTCACACTGCAGACGTCGAACTGGGAGAAGCCGGTCACGATCGTCAAGCCGACCTCCTAGCGAGTAGAAGCCGCCCCCGTCTGCCGTGGCGGCGGACGGGGGCGGCTTCGTGCTCTACGGCGCTGCTGTCAGCTGGCCTTCTCGTCGTCCTGCTTGGGGAGGGCCTTCGCAGGCGAGCTGGTGTGTACGGGCGGGATCGCCACCGACGACCTGCCGTTGACCTCGATCTCCTGCAGGGCGTCGAGCGCCGTGCGCGCGTACACCTGCTGCTCGGTCACCGTCATCTGCCCGCGCTTGTTGGTCAGGAAGGTGACGGCCCACGACATCAGGGTGACGACCCGGTTCTGGTAGCCGACGATGTACCACAGGTGCAGGCCCAGCCACATCAGCCAGGCGATGAAACCGCCGAACTCGAACTTGCCCACCTTCGCCACCGCGCTGGCGCGCGACACCGTCGCCATCGAGCCCTTGTCGAAGTACTTGAACGGCTTGCGCTCGGCGGGCTGCTGGCCGGTGAGTCCCGCCTTGATCGCCTTCGCGGCATAGGTGGAGCCCTGGATGGCGCCCTGCGCCATGCCGGGGACACCGTCGACGGCCATCATGTCGCCGACGACGAAGACGTTCGGGTTACCGGGGATGCTGAGGTCCGGCAGCACCTTGACCCGGCCTGCCCGGTCCAGCTCGACCCCCGACTGCGCGGACAGGATCTTGCCCAGCTTGCTCGCGGACACGCCGGCGGACCACACCTTGCACTGCGCCTCGATGCGGCGCTCGGTGCCGTCCTTCTCCCGGACCGTCAGACCGTCGGCGTCGACGTTGGTCACCATGGCGCCGAGCTGGATCTCGACGCCCATGCGCGTGAGGCGGTCGGCGGCCATCTTGCCGAGCTTGGGGCCCATCGGGGGCAGCACGGCGGGCGCGGCGTCGAGCAGGATCACCCGCGCCTCGGTCGCGTCGATGTTGCGGAAGGCGCCCTTGAGGGTGTTGTCCGACATCTCGGCGATCTGGCCGGCGAGCTCGACACCGGTGGGGCCGGCGCCGATCACGACGAACGTGAGCAGCCGCTGGCGCTCCTCGTGGTCGTGCGACAGCTCGGCCTGCTCGAACGCGCCGAGGATGCGGCCGCGCAGCTCGAGCGCGTCGTCGATGGTCTTCATGCCGGGCGCGAACTCAGCGAACTGATCGTTGCCGAAGTACGACTGGTCGGCGCCGGCAGCGACGATGAGGCTGTCGAACGGCGTGACCGTCGTGCGCTCGAGCAGTTGCGAGGTCACGGTGCGGTTCTCGAGGTCGATGTCGATCACCTCGCCCAGCAGGACCTGTGCGTTGCGCTGCTTGCGCAGGATCACACGGGTCGGCGGCGCGATCTCACCCTCGGAGAGGATGCCCGTCGTGACCTGGTACAGCAGCGGCTGGAACAGGTGATGGGTGGTCTTGGCGATCATCGTCACGTCGACGTCCGCGTTCTTCAGAGCCTTCGTGCCGAACAACCCACCGAACCCGGAACCGATGATTACCACTCTGTGGCGGGCCGTTCCGTCGTCCAAGCTCATCTCAATGCTCCTGCTGTCTCGATCTGTATCGCGCCGGCGAGCCGGCCCTACTGCCCTACAACCGTAGCGGCACCGGCCCCGGCCGTCGCGCGGCGACGCCTAGTCCGTGCCGGAGTTCGACTGGTGTTCACGCTCGGCATGCGACCGTCGTTCACGGTACGCCGCGACGTGTGTCCGGTTCGCGCAGTTGCCCTCGGAGCAGAACCGGCGCGACTTGTTGCGCGAGAGGTCCACCAGAACGCGGTCGCAGTCGGCGGCCGCGCAGGTCTTGAGGCGGTCGGTGTTGCCGCTGCGGACCAGGTCCACGAGGGCCATCGCGGTCTCGGCGCGCACACGTACCGGGATGGGGGCGTCGTCCGAGGTGAAGTGCAGATGCCAATCCCACTTCCCGTGCCGCGTCAGCCGCGGCTGCTGTGGCGACTCGGCGAGCAGGGAGTTGACGATGGCGGCCACGCCGTCCGCGCCGCGGGCCGACCATACCTCGGCGAGTCGGTCACGCAGGTCGTGGATCGCGACGAGGTCGTCCGCCCCGGTGCTACTCCAGCCGGTGAACTCGTGGGTGCGCAGGAACTCGCGCAGGGCGCCGACGGTGGCGAGGGCATCGCCGCCGTCTCCGCGGACGGTGTTGAGCAGCGCCGCCGCCATCACCAGCGACGGCTCTGTGTCATGGGCGAAATCCATTTGACTCCTTACCGGAGGCGTCGTTACTGTAAGCAGCGTAATCGAAGTGGCTCATTACACGACCCGACGGGACGTGACAGCGGGAACGGGAGGTGGACACGTGCGTGACGCGCGGATGGCGAGGGGGATCGCGGTCGCCCTGATGTCGGGGGTCGCGTTCGCGATGTCCGGCCCGTTCGGGAAGCCGCTCATGGAGGCGGGCTGGACGCCCGGCGCGGTCGTCCTGACCCGACTGTGGATCGCGGCGGCGGTCACGGTCGTTCCCATGGTGCTGTTCGCACGCGCCCGGCTCGTGACCCTGCGCCGGGCGCCCGGCTCGGTGATCGCGTACGGGTTGATCGCGGTGCTCGCAACCAACCTCAGTTACTTCTACGCCGTGGCGCGGATGTCGGTGACGGTGGCACTGCTGATCGAGTTCTCCGCGCCGGTGGTGGTGATCGCGTACCTGTGGGCCCGATTCGGCCGGCGCCCGTCCGCGCTGACGGGTGGCGGCGCCGCGATCGCCGTCGCGGGGCTCGCGCTCGTGGTGGGCGCCGGGCATGCTGGTGCCGTGGTCACCCCGGCCGGCGTGGCGTGGGCGTCGGTCGCTCTGATCGGCGTGGTGGGCTACTTCCTGATGGCGCACGACGGTTCCGAGTCGGCCGACGGGCCGGAGGTCGACCAGCTGGCTCTCGCCGTGGGCGGCCTCGTCGTGGCGGCGCTGGCACTGACCGCGTTGTGGCTGGTCGGCGCGGTCCCGGTCCGGGTGGTGACGGTCCCGGTGCACCTCGGCGTGCTGGGCACGGCGCCGTGGTGGGTGCCTGCGCTCGTGGTCGGGGCGGTCGCGACCGGCCTCGCATACCTCGCGGGCATCGTCGCGATCAATCTGCTCGGTCCCACTCTCGCGTCGTTCGTGGCGTTCAGCGAGGTGCTCGTCTCGACCCTGGCGGCGTGGGCGTTGCTGGGGGAGACCCTGGCGCCGGTGCAGCTCGGTGGTGCGGTGCTGATCGTGATCGGCGTCGTGGGGGTCAAGCGGGGCGAACGATCCGACTCCGGGTCGGATCCTGCGCTCGCTGGGGACTCCGCCGATCCGGGATCCGCTGATGGGCGAGCGTTCGATCCTGCGGGCCGGGCGCCGTGCGCGGCAGCGGGCCCGACTGCCGGCCGGGGGCGCGTCCGTAGGCGAGTGCCGCGAGGGCCGGGTCGTAGGCGGGACGCGGGTCGCCGGTCGGCACCGGAAAGCCCGGCTCGGGCCGCAGCGACTGCAACGGAGTAGCCGACCGGGTCGGGCGCGCGAGCCACGTCTCGCGCAGAACCTCGTACTCGATCCGCGCGTACGGCGTGAGGTCGAGGCCCAGGGGCTGCGGGTCGTCCGGCCCGGCACCGTCGTCGTCATCGACGTCGTCGGCGAGCGACTCCCAGTCGTGCATCGCCACCTCGACGGGGTACATGCCGAGCGTCTCGAGGATGCGCCGCGATGGGATGTTGCTCAGCGCCGTCGAGGCGTAGACGCGCGCCGTCGAGGTGTGCGCGAAGGCGTGGCCGACCAGCGCGGCGGCGGCCTCGCTCGCGAACCCGCGCCGCCGGAACGGTGCCAGGACCGTATAGCTCAATTCGAGGCCGACGGCGACGGCGCTGTGCCGGGGCGCGCGGATCGCGATCCGGCCGAGCGTGCTGCGCAGGTGTCGGTCGACGATGGTGAACCGTCCGCCGGCATGTGGGCGCAGGTGGAGCCGCGCGGTGTCGATCCCGGCGCCGAGCGGGTCGACTTCCATTCTCACGCGGCCTTTCCATGTGCGGACCACACCGGGCGTCGGTCCGGGGCGGGGTGACGGTTCAGCGTATCGCCCGGGATGCGCGTTTCGGGGGCGCTTGGCGGGGGTGTCGCGCCGGAGCCGGCGGAGGGGCTGCGGCAACGCCCGGTACGGCTGCAATACTGGCTCGCGTGAGTTATCGAATCGCCCTCGCCACGGCAGCCGCGTATCCCGACCTGGACGACGACGGACGGCTCCTGCTCGGCGCCCTCCGCACGGCCGGACACACGGCCGAGCCCGTGGTGTGGAGCGACGCTGATGTCGACTGGGAGCAGTACGACGCCGTCGTGCTGAGCGGTACCTGGGACTACTCGCAGCGCTACGACGACTTCCTGGGCTGGATGTGGACCGTCGCGAGCAAGACGCTCGTCTTCAACCACGAGCCGTTGGTCCGCTGGTACGCAGACAAGCGGTACCTGCGGGACTACGAGTCCGAGGACGTCAACATCGTGCCGACCCAGTTCATCACGGTGCACGACCCGACGCTCGAGCACGACTACCTCGGTGTCGAGCACATCGTTCGGCCGTCGATCAGCACGGGCCTGACCGAGACCCGCCGCTTCGGGCCGGAGGAGTCCGATGCCAGCCAGGCCGAGATCCAGCGGATCAAGGACATGGGAAAGACGGCGATGGTCTCGCCATACCTGGAGTCCGCGGACGAGCGGTCCGCGGTGTCGTTGGTGTACCTCGATGGCGAGTACAGCCACGCGGTGGCGTGGAGCCCGCGCGTCGAGCGCGGTGTCGAGCCGTCCGGTGACGTGCACCCGGTCCTGGACGTCGTAGACGTGGAGCCCACCACGGCCGAACGGCAGATCGCCGACTACGCGCTCGAGCGCGGCGTCACCGAGGTCCCGCTGTACGTCCGCGTGGACCTGCTGCGGACGCCGTCGGACGAGCCGATGGTGCTCGAGGTGCAGCTCGTGGAGCCCAACCTCTTCCTATCACGGGTTCCCGGGCTGGTGGACAAGTTCGCCCGCCAGATAGCTGGGCGGATCGAGCGCGCCCGCGCCTGACCCCCGCGTAGAGCCCTGGCGCCGGCTCAGCGCCCGGCCGGGCGCATGCGCCCGCGGTCGAGCACGGCGGCCACCACCGTTCCGGGCACCAGTTCGGAGTACCGCTCCAACGGAACGTCCGCCGTCAGCATCGACGGCGGGCGTCCCGCGTCCCCGGACGAGTCGTCGGGGGCACCCGCGCGACCGTCGACGTCGGGTCCGACGTCGACGAGTAGCGCGACGCGGCACCGTCCGGCCGTCACCGTCACGTCGGTGACCCGGGCGGGCAACTCGTCGCCGGCCGCGTGTCCCGGTCGGACGTCCACGGCGTCGGGTGGGAACACGACCGCGCCGTCGGCGGTGGTCAGGTAGTTCAGGCCGGTCAGCTGTGCGACGAACCGGGTGGCCGGCGTCAGCAGCGCGGCACGGGTGGGGCGGTGGTCGACAAGGGCGCCCTCGTGCAGCACTGCCACGGAGTGGGCGAGGGCCAGCACGTCCGCGGCGTCGTGCGTCACGATCACGGCCGTGCGCCCGACGAGCAACTCGTGCAGCATGGTCCGCATCGCGGACGCAGTGGTGACGTCGAGCGCGGCGAGCGGCTCGTCGAGCAGCAGGACCTCGGGCTCGGCCGCAAGCGCGCGGGCCAGCGCGACCCGTTGCGCCTGTCCGCCGGACAACTCCGTCGGCTTGCGTCCGGCGAGGTCTCCCGCTCCCACGGCGTCCAGCCAGCGGTCGGCGCGCGCGCGGGCCGCACCCCGCCGCACCCCGCGACTGCGGGGCGCGAACTCCACATTGGCCCGCACCGATAGGTGGGGGAACAGCCGGGTGGTCTGCGCGAGCAGCGCCACGCGGCGCCGATGGGGCGGCACCCATATGCCCGCGGCGGGGTCGGCCACCGCCCGGCCGCCGATCTCGACCCGCCCGTCCCCGGGGCGCAGAAGCCCGGCGACCGCGTCGACCATCGTCGACTTGCCGGCGCCGTTGCGTCCGACGAGGGCCGTGGTCTCGCCGCCCGGCAGCTCGAGGTGTACGGCGACGCCGCGATCGCGCAGGCGCACGTCGCACAGCAGGCCCGGCGCCGCCGGTGGTGTCAGCGTTGCCACGTGCGCGCCCCGGTGCCGTACACGGACGCCACGATCACCCCGGCCACCAACACGAGTAGGAGGGACAGTGCTACCGCGGCCTGCGGGTCCGACTCGTTGCGCAGGTAGATCTCCAGCGGCAGTGTCCGCGTCGTTCCGGCGAGCGAACCGGCGAACGTCAGCGTGGCCCCGAACTCGCCGAGCGCCCGCGCGAACGTCAGTACGACGCCGGACACCACCGGCGGCAGCATCAGGGGGAGTGTCACGCGGCGCAATACGGTGCCCGGCGCGGCGCCGAGGGTCGCGGCTGTGCGCTCGTAGTCGGTGCCCAGGGCACGTACCCCGCCCTCGACCGACAGCACCAGGAACGGCAACGACACGAACGCCTGAGCCAGGATCACCGCGAAGGTCGTGAACGCGATGTGTGATCCGATACCGGCGAACTGGCCGATCACCCCTCGGCGCCCGAACGCATACAGCAGCGCGATGCCGCCCACCACGGGCGGCAGCACCAGCGGCAGCAGCACCACCGGACGGACGACGCGCATCACGCGGTGCCCCGAGCGAGCCAACACCAGACCCATGGGAACTCCGACGAGGATGCACAGCACCGTCGCCGCGAGTGATGTCTCGATCGACAGCCACAGCGCTGTGCGGGCGGAGTCCGACGTCACCAGGGACAGGAAATGGGCCCAGTCGACCTTCGCGACGATCCCCGCGAGCGGCAACACGATGAACAGGACACCCGCGGCGACGGGCGCCCACAGCCACCGCGGGGCGTACATCACGGCTTGGCGAAACCCGCCGCGGCGAGGGCAGCCTGTCCCTCGGTGCCGGTGATGAAGGCGACGAACTCCTTGGCGGCGGTGGGGTTCTTGGCGCCGGCGAGGGTCGCGATCGGGTAGGTGTTGACCGCCTTGCCGGCCTCGGGGAAGTTCACGGCGGTCACCGCGGAGCCGGCGCCCTTGGCGTCGGTGGTGTACACCAGGCCGGCGTCCGCCTGGCCCGTGCGGACCTTGGTCAGCACGCTGGTGACGTCGTCCTCCTCGCTGACCGGGTGCAGGGTCACGCCGGTCGTCTTCTCGACCTTCTCGGTGGCGGAGCCGCACGGGACGGGCTGCGCACACACCACCACCGACACGCCCTGCCGGTCGAGGTCACGGAACGTCTTGATGCCCTTCGGGTTCCCCGGCGCCGTGACGATGGTGAGCGTGTTGCGCGCGAAGTCGACCGGCGTGCCGGACACGAGGTGTTGGGAGGTGGCCTTGTCCATGTTGGCGGTGTCCGCGCTCGCGAACACGTCGGCGGGCGCGCCCTGCCCCAGCTGGGTCACCAGCCCGGACGAGCCACCGTAGCTGAACTTCACCGTGATCGCCGGGTGCTCGGCGTGGAACTGCGCGCCGAGCTTGTCGAACGTCTGCTGCAGGCTCGCGGCGGCGAACACGACAAGAGTCCCGGACCCGGCGGCCTGTGAGACCGCGGCCGATCCGGAGGCCGGCGCCGACTGGTTCGAACCGGAGTTGCAGGAGGTGAGGGCGAGGACGGTGGCGGCGGTCACGCCGACGGTGGCAAGGAGGCGCTTCATGCGCGGAACCTTACGTCCCCCAGCGGGGCCCGTCACGCCGGGCTGCGAGAATCGGTTGTATGGCGAAGCAGGATGTGGCCGTCGCGATGCGGTGGTCGGACATGGATGTCAACGCACACGTCAACAACGTGGTGCTGATGCGCTATCTCGAAGAGGCGCGAATCCGGTTCATGATCGACCTGTTCGGAGTGCACACCGGGCCCGACGCCATCCTGGTCGCGCATCAGGAGATGGACTACATCAAGCCGCTGCTCTACTCGGTAGAGCCGCTGCGGATGTCGGTCTGGATCACGCGGCTCGGACGCAGCGGCTTCGATATCGGATACGAGATCTGGGACGAGTCCGGCGATCTGTGTGCCCTCGCGGAGGTGACGCTGGTGACGATCCACGCCGAGACCCAGCGGCCGTGCCGCATCCCCGAGGACATGCGCGCCGCGCTCGACCCCGCTCTGGGGGAGCGGGTACCCCTGCGCCGCCGGGTGAAGGGGGAGTAGCTCCCGACCCGCTCAGACGTCGGGATTGCAGGCGGGTGGCGCGCAGTTCGGCACGCCGTTCTCCTGCCCGGGCGCCGACGGTGCCGGGCTTCGCCGGGCGAGCACCACGGACGTCGCGATCATCGCGACCACGGACGCGATCACCAACACGCCCCGAACGCCCGTCAGCACCACCGACTCGTCGAGGACCACGCCGCCGAGTACCGCCGCACCGACGGGCTCACCCACGGTGATCGCGGGTAGCGATGCCGAGATCGGGCCCAGCTGGAACGCGCGCTGCTGCAGGTACATCGCGCCTATCCCGCATGCGGCCAGCACGTACAGCCGCCAGTCGGTCAGCAGCCGCAGTAGGTTGTCGCCGAGGCCGGCGTGTTCGAACGATGTCAGCACGGGCTTCGTCAGCACGGTCGTCACCGCGAACAGCACGCCCGTCGCGACGCCGAATGCCAGCGCGCGGAGCGAGCCGCGCAGCGCGGGGATGAAGCCGATCACGACGGAGCAGGCCGTCACGATCGCCATCGCGACCAGCGGCCACAGCCAGTCGGCGCCGGGAGCGTCCGGCAGGCCGTCGGTGGGGTCGCCGACTACGAGGAACACGGCCAGAGCAGCGGCCAAGACCGCCGCGAGTACCCAGGTGATCCGCCCGACCCGGGCGCGGGTGAGGATCGCCGAGATCGGCAGGGCGAACAGCAGGGTGGTCACGATCAGGGGCTGCACCACCAGCACGGAGCCCACGGCCAACGCCGCCGCCTGGAACAGGTAGCCGCCGATGTCACCCACGATCCCGAGCCACCACCGGGGGCTGTGCAGCAGCTCCGACATCAGCGGCTCGCCCGCCTCCACCTGCGCGGCCTCGCTCTGCTGCGCTGCCGATCCGCAGGCGAACAGGAAGGCCGCCACCAGGGCGAGGAGAACGGACACCGTCATCGAGGACACGTAAGCAACCTAGCCGTGTGCTCGGACAGGTCCGCGCGGGGCCGCGCCGGCGTCGCGCGGCGTCACCGCGGCGAGGTAGCGCCGCGCGAACAGGTTCTGGAGCATGCGGGCGAACGGTCCGCCCAGGGCGACGAGCCGGTTGCCGGGCCGCGAGAAGGCGTACACCGACGCCGACACGGCGCCGTCGGAGCGCAGCTCGACCGCGAACAACTCCTCGCCCGATTCGGGGTGGCCGGGCAGCGTCCCGTACGCGAACCCCGCCACCGTCGGAGAGTCCAGTACGTATACGACGCGGCACGGGAGCGCCGGCAGCAGCCGCCCGATCCCTTGGAACCGCAACCGCAGCGACGTGCCCGGCGCCGCGCGTGGCGTCGACGCCTCGACGTCCAGGCCGGCGCCGCGCTGCATCACATAGCTCAGAACCTGCTCGCGGACCTGCGCGAACCGCTCAGGCCCGCGGCCGACGACGCGGTCGTGACGCAGCACGTGCCACCCCGCCGGCGGCCGCCGCCCCGGGGCTGTCGCGCCCACATCGGGGTAGGTGAATGCGGGCGGCTCGGGCTCCTCCGAGCGTCGTTGGTCGATCACCCTCTCGACGCTACCGCCTGCCACGATATGTTTCGACGCGACTTCTATCGTGAGGAGAGCCCGAGTGGCGAAGGTCGAGAGCACCATCGATGTTCCGTTGAGCCCCCAGGTCGCGTGGGACAACGCCGCGGACCTCGAGCGACTGCCGGAGTGGGTGACGGTGCACGACGGCTGGCGCAGCCCGTTGCCGGCGGAGCTGAAGAAGGGGACCACGATCAGCGCCGTGGTCCAGGCCAAGGGCCTGCGCAACCGTGTGCAATGGACGATCACCGAGTACGCGCCGCCCCAGCGGATAGTCCTCTCGGGCAAGGGCATGGCCGGTACCAAGTACACGCTGACGGTCGGCGTCACGCCGCACGGCTCGGGCGCGCGCATCCAGCTCCGCGTCGACCTGGGCGGCGCTCCGTTCTTCGGCCCGGTCGGCATCGCCGTCGCGCGTGCCCTCAAGGGCGACTTCGAGCAGTCCCTCGCGCGGTACATCGAGTTGTTCGGCTGAGAGCTCTTCGCTTGAGCAGACCTGTCGGTCCGGCGTGTTAGAACTCTGGGCATGTTGACCATCCATCGGGCTGTACGTGCGGACGTGCTCGTCGACGCGCTCGCAGACGTGCTGGCGGTGCCCGGCGACGACGCGTTCGCGCCCGAGATCGTCGCCGTCCCCGCCCGCGGCGTGGAGCGCTGGGTCACGCAGCGGCTCGCGGGCCGGCTGGGCGCCGATCGATCGGGGGACCCGGTGCGGGGCGACGGGATCGCGGCGAACATCGCGTTCCCCTCGCCGGCGCGTCTGGTCGCGGAGACGCTGGCCGAGGCGGCCGGGATATCCCCGGACGACGACCCGTGGACGGGGGAGAGCCTGGTGTGGCTCGTGCTCGCCGCCGCGGACGAGTTGGCCGGCGAGCCGGCGGGAGCGGTGCTCGCGCACCACCTGGGCAGGTCCGACGGTGGCGTGCAGCCCGGGGACGGCCGCGCGACGGCGCTCGCGCACCGTACGGGACGTCGCTACGCGACCGCCGAGCTGCTGACGCGGCTGCTGCGCTCCTACGCTGCGAACCGCCCGGAGATGCTGGTGGCCTGGGCCGCCGGTCGCGCCGTCGACGGTGTCCCCGCCGGCTCGGATCCGGCGGGCGCCTCGTTGGACGGCGACCTCGCATGGCAGGCCGAGCTGTACCGGCGGGTCCGCGAGCGTGCGGGCGTGCCGGGCCCGGCCGAGCGGCTCGCCGACGCG
>NZ_BAABFR010000103.1:0-17121 GCF_039541155.1 Tsukamurella soli | reverse complement strand
CTTCTCGCGGCCCTCCGGGGCGCGGTCGCCTCGGCGGTGGGCGCCTGACGGTGACCGGGGACTCGCCGACAGACGGCACCTTCCGGCGGGGCCGGCGCCTCGCGCTCGACGTCGGCAAGGCGCGGATCGGCGTGGCGACGTCCGATCCGGACGGTATTCTCGCGACGCCCGTCGAGACCGTGCGGGCGGGCAGCGGCGATATCCGCCGGATCATCGAGCTGGTCGACGAGTACGAGCCGGTCGAGATCGTGATCGGCCTGCCCCGCACCCTGCGGGGTGAGCAGGGCGCGTCGGCGCGGATGGCCACCGGTTTCGGTGACCGATTGCGCGCCGCACTCGCCACGTCCCAGCGATCCGATCCGCCACAGGTATGTTTCACTGACGAGCGGTTCACCACCGTGACCGCACAGCGGGCGCTCCGCGACAACGGGGTCCGGGCGAAGCAGCAACGCTCGGTGATCGACCAGGCCGCGGCCGTGGCCATCCTCCAGGGATGGCTCGACGAGCAACGCCGGCCGCGGCCGGCGGACCCGGATGCCGAGCCCATCGGCCTCGGTGCCGACTTCGAGGAGGACGAGTGAACGACGGCTGGCGGACCCAGCGCGCCGAACCCGTACAGGTAGGTGACGCGGCCGGCGTCGCCCGGCCGCCGCAGACGCGGACCGAGCGCCGCCGCGAGCGCGAGCGCCAGGAGCGCCTGCGCCGCCGCGGCCGCCTCGCATTCGCCACGATCGTCGTGGCGTTCGTGGTGGTGATCGCCGGAATCGCGTATCCGATGCGGCACACCCTGGGCCTGAGCCGCCTGTTCGGCGGCCAGTCGACGGCGGACTGGAGCTCGGGATCCACCGGTCCTCAGCTGATCGTGCATATCACCGGCACCAACAACTCGGACTTCGCGCAGACCCTCGTGGACGCCGGCGTCGTGCGTTCGGCGGGCGCGTTCAACGACGCCGCCGGAGACCAGCCGATCTCGGCCGGCTTCTACGAGCTCAACAAGCACATGTCGGCGTCCGACTGCGTGAAGCTGCTGACCGATCCCGCCCGCACGCACCGGGTCGGGATGTTGAGCGTGCCCCCGGGAGCACAGCTCGACGACAAGCACGGCATCGACGACAAGGTGACGCAGGGCATCCTGAGCATGATCTCCGACGCCACGGCGTACACGCTCAACGGGACGCCGCACCGCGTCACCGTCGACGCTCTGGTGAAGGCCGCGGCGGCGGCCAGCACCGCGGACCTGCAGATCCCCGACTGGGCCACCACCGCGGTGCAGGCCAAGACCGGTGACCATCGCCGCATCGAGGGCCTGATCGCGCCCGGCTCCTGGGACCAGGTCGATCCCCAGGCGTCGCCGACCGCGATCCTCGCGTCGCTGATCTCCGCCTCGGCGGCGAAGTTCCAGGCTGAGGGGCTGCTCGACGTGAGCACCGCCGGCGCGGCGAAGCTCGACCCCTACGAGGCACTCGTCTCGGCGTCGGTGGTCGAGCGCGAGGTCAACCAGGCCGCGTACTACCCGAAGGTCGCGCGGGTGATCCTGAACCGGCTGGCGAGGAAGCAGCGGCTCGAGATGGACTCCACGGTGAACTACACGGCCGCGGTCACCAACATCGACGTGGCGGGCGAGAACCTGTCGAAGCCCACAGACTGGAACACCTACGTCAAGTACGGGTTACCGGCGACGCCTATCGGTGCCGTCGGATCGGACGCGCTGGCCGCGACCGAGGCCCCCGAGCCGGGGCCGTGGCTGTACTTCGTCACCATCGACAAGTCCGGAACGACCCTGTTCACCAGCCAGTTCAGCGTGCACGAGCACAATCGCGAGTTGGCGTGCGCGAACAAGCTGCTGACGACGGGCTGCAAGTGACCCCGGGTGCCACGCTGACCGCCCGCCCGCTGGCCGTCGGCCGCGCCGCGGTGTTGGGCAGTCCCGTCGAGCACTCGTTGTCGCCGGTACTGCACCGAGCCGCGTTCGCCGCACTGGGGCTGGACTGGAGCTACGACCGGATCGAGTGCGACGCGGACCGCCTTCCTCGCCTGGTGGCCGAGTGCGGGCCCGAGTGGGTGGGATTCTCCGTCACGATGCCTGGGAAGTTCGCGGCGCTGGCGACGGCGACCGAACGCACCGACCGGGCCGGCCGTGTCGGTTCGGCCAACACCCTGGCGCGGGTCGACGGCGGATGGATCGCCGACTGCACCGACATCGACGGGGCCGCGGCGCTGCTCACCGCCGTGGGGGCCGACGGTGCCGGGTCCGGGCCGCGCGGGCTCGTGGTCGGCGCGGGCGGCACATCCCTGCCGATGATCGCGGCGCTGGCCGACGTCGGCTACACCGAGGTCGTGGTCGCATCCCGGTCGTGGGAGCGGGCCGCCGGTGCGCTGCGCTGCGCGGAGTCGTTCGGCCTCGCCGCCGAGTGGGTGGCCCTCGAGCCGGCCGCGCTCGCCGGTGTCGACGTGGACGTGGTGGCGTCGACGGTGCCCGCCAAGGCCCTGGAGCGGGGCGTGGTCGGGGTGCTGGCGGGGCTGGCGCCGGCCGTCGCCGACGTGATCTACGACCCCTGGCCCACCCCGCTGGCCGCGGCAGCGGCCGAGCGCGGCGCGACCGTGGCCGGCGGTCTGACCATGCTGTTGGCCCAGGCGTACCGGCAGTGCGAGCTGTTCACGGGCCGACCGGCGCCCCGCGCGGCGATGCGTGACGCACTCACCGCGGCGACCGGGATCCCGCTCTGACCGTAGACGGATAGCGCGCGCGGGCCCCGTGCGCAAGGCGGTATCCACAGATTCCGCCCCTCCACAGGCGCGGGGGTGTGACCTTGCCCGGCCGCGCTGCGCGGGCGAGGGTGAAGAGATGATCCTTCTCCTCGTGGTGGCGCCGGTGCTCGCCTGGCTCTGCGTGGTCGACGCACGTACCGGCCGCCTGCCGAACGCGGTCACCGTCCCCGCGGCCGTCCTCGCCCTCGTCTGTTCCACCGGCTCGGCCGCGTGCGGCGCGTTCGGCGCGCTGCTCGGTGCCGCCGGGTGGACCGCAGTGAACCTGATCACTTTCTGCGCGCGCGGCATGGGCGCGGGCGACGTCAAGCTCGCGGTGAGTCTGGGCGCACTCGTCGGCTGGACAGCCGGGCGGGCCGGCGCGGCGCCGATCGTCGTGCCGGTCGTCGCGCTGGTCGCTGCGATCCTGCTCGCGCAGGTGCTCACCGTGGCGTGGGCGGCCGCCGTGCGCAGCCCCCGCTGCCCGCACGGCCCGCCGATGTGCGCCGCTGCTGCGCTGGTCACGGTGCTGAGCTCGTGAGACCGGGGAGGTGAGCGCCGGGGTGCGCGCGAAGTCACACGGGTGGTGGCGGGGAATACCCGGCGTCGATCCGGGGGGATCGTCCTGACCGCGGGTGTCGAGCGGCTCGTCTACTTTCGGCTGTTGTCGGCTATCGGCAGTTGTCGGCGGTCAGCGCCGCGCGGTCGTGACGACCTGCTCGCGGCGCAGGAGCTCTACGACGATGTGTTCGTCCCGAGTGCGGTCTGGGAGGAGGAGCGTGGACGGACGTTGTGACGAATTCATTGTTCATCATACCTATTCATTAGATTCAGTAATTTTTCTGGAGGTGTATAAGGTAACCTGCATCCGGAGGTGTGCTAAACGGACACAGGAGATCGGATGTGGCATGGAACTGTGAGCAGTGTGGCTCGCAACCTGTGGTGGGTGTTCGCTGTTCCCTTCGTCCTGGTCGCTGTCGGGGCGGAGGCCGCGCATGCAGCGGACCTCGCCGCCGTCCTGGTCTTCGTGTCCGGGTTCTCGTGCGCGGTCGTCGTCGCGCTGGTCGCCGTGCGTTCCCCGGATCGTGCAGGAGCGGCGTTTCTGGCCGTCGGCCTGCTGGCGGCGGCGGTCGGGAATCTGATCTCGCGCCTGTGGGTGACGGGCCCGCAGTATCCGATCGCGCTGCAGGCGCTGGTCGTGATCGGGCACCTGCTGCAGGGCTACGGGCTCATGCGGTGGATGCGTGCCCGGCAGTTGCGTGGCGGATCCGTCTCGGCGGCGTGGCTGCTGCTCGCGGGGTGCGGGGTCGCGCTGTGGGCGGTGGTCGTCGTCGCAGCGGGCGGCCGCGTCGAGGTGCTGGCGGATGCGCGGGTCGCCGGTGTGCTGCGGTTGGCCGTCGACGTCGCGATCCTCGTCGTACTGATGCAGGTGTCGTTCGTGACCGCACGCCGCAACCGGGCCTTCATCCTGGCGCGGTGCACCTTCTCGTTCCACGTCGCCGCATCGGTGGTGCTGCTGATCGCCGCCTGGCATGGACGGGCACCAACCACTCTGTTCCGCACCTTCGCGACCATCGCCTTCGTCCTGGCCGCGGCCACGGTCCTGCATCCGGATTTCGGACGCCACCCGCGCGACAGCGCGGATGTCACCGTCAACTCCGGCGCCTACCGGGTCATCGAGATCGCCACCACCGGCCTCGCCGTCGCGGTCGCACCCGGCCTCGTCTCGCTGTACAGCCTCGAGGACCTGGCGCGGCTCGTGATCGTGGCGGCGTTGGTGGTGGTGATCCTCGTGCGTAGCGATCAGGCGCTGCGGGACCTCGAGCGCGAAGCGGCCGAGGCCCGGTTCGCGAGCACGCACGACGCGCTGACCGGGCTGCCGAACAGTACGGCGCTCGTCGCGGACCTGCAGGAGCCGGAGGACACGACGCTGCTGCTGGTAGTGATCGACGGGGTCAAGACCGTGCTCGACGGCTACGGATACGCGGTGGGCGAGGAGGCCCTGCGGCAGGTGTCCCAACGGATCCGGATCGCCGTCGCCGACCGGGGACGTACCTACCGCCACGACGGCGACGCCTTCGCTGTTCTCATCCGGGGCACACCGGCGCCGGCGCGCGCAGTCGCCGACAACGTCGTCGCCGCCGTTGCGCAGTCGTTCCGCCTCGGGTCCGGACGGGTCGCGCTGGTCGCACGGGTCGGCGTCGCGTCCCGAGGTGATCGCACGCTGTCCGCGGCGGAGCTGATCCGGGAGGCCGACTCCGCCGCCGATTCCGCGCACGACGACGGCACCGGTGGCGTCGTCGTGTTCGACAACCGCCTGCGGGCCGAGGCGGTCGAACGCCTCGAGGTGAGCGCGCGGCTACGGGACAGCCTCGACTCGGGCGCGTTCGAGCTGTACTACCAGCCCATCGTCGCCACCGTCGGCGGCGGCGTCGCCGCCTTCGAGGCACTCATCCGCTGGCGGGACGGCGATGTGATCCGCGGCCCGGACGATTTCATGGGGATCGCCGAGGCGTCGGGCATGATCCTCGAGATCGGTGACTGGGTGCTCGAGACCGCGATCGCGGACATCGAGCGCCGGTGGCGTTGTACCACCTGCCGGCAGCCGGTCGCCGTGAACGTCAGCGCGCGGCAGCTCCGTGACCCTGCGCTCCCTGCACGGGTCGACGCCGCCCTGGCCCGGCGTGGCGTTCCACCGGCCGCGCTGTGGATAGAGCTCACCGAGACGGCGCTCATCGCGGACACCGAGAACGCTGCCCGCGTGCTGTCGGAGCTCGCAGCCCTGGGCGTGCGGATCAGCCTCGACGACTTCGGCGTGGGGTACTCGGCGCTGTCGCACCTGAGCAGCTTCCCGATCAGCGTCGTCAAGATCGACAAGTCGTTCGTCGCGGCGCTCCGGGCGCGGTGCGACGGCGATCAGGACGCGCAGAAGCGACGCGTGGTGGTGGGCGCGATCGTGTCGATGGCGGAACAGCTGGGGCTGGAGACGGTGGCGGAGGGCGTCGAGGACGTCGAGCTCGACGCGCGGATCCGGGAGCTCGGGTGCACGTATGCGCAGGGCTGGCTCCACGGGCGGCCCGAGCCGGTCGTCGCGTGCGCATAGCCCCGGGCGCGGGCGGCGGGCCGGTCGGGTGGAACGATGGTCCCCATGACCGCAGACGCCACCACCGGAGCAACCCAGCGACCGAACGGCGCCGCCGCGCTGACGGTGGCTGAGATTCTGGCGGCGCGCGAGCGGCTGGCCCACGTCGTGATCACGACGCCGCTGCAGTATGCCGAACGGCTGTCGCGGGAGACCGGTGCCCGGGTGTACCTCAAGCGCGAGGACCTGCAGGTGGTGCGGTCGTACAAGATCCGTGGTGCGTACAACCTGATGGCCCAGCTCACCGACGCGGAGAAGGCCGCGGGGGTGGTGGCCGCGTCCGCCGGCAACCATGCACAGGGCGTCGCGTTCGCCTGCCGCGCCATGGAGGTCCGCGGGCGGATCTACATCCCGACGACGACGCCGCGGCAGAAGCGCGACCGCATCCGCGCCCACGGCGGCGCGTTCGTCGAGCTGATCGCGACGGGGGAGACCTACGACGCGGCGGCTGCGGCCGCGCAGGAGGACGTGGCGCGAACCGGGGCGACCTGGGTGCACGCCTTCGACGATCCGCGCACCACCGCGGGGCAGGGCACCATCGGCGTCGAGATCGTCGAGCAGCTCGGTGGCGTGCCCGACGTCACCGTCGTCCCCGTCGGCGGCGCGGGGTGTTTCGCGGGGGTGCACACCTACGTGCGGTCGCAGTCGCCGTCGGCCACCATCGTCGGGGTCGAGCCCTCGGGCGCGCCGTCGCTCGCCCGCGCGTTGGTGGCCGGTGGGCCCGTCGACCTGGCCACGATCGACTCGTTCGTCGACGGTGCCGCGGTGAAGCGGATCGGTCGGCTCGGCTACGAGGTGGCCGCCGCCGCAGGCGCCCAGGTGTGGTCGGGGACCCGGTCCGCGCGTGTCGGGCCCGGCGTCACCGTCATCATGGAGGTCGACGAGGGCGCGGTCTGCACCGCGATGCTGGACCTGTACCAGAACGAGGGCGTGATCGCGGAGCCCGCGGGCGCGCTCGCGGTGGCCGCGCTGCGGCAGCTCGACTTCGCGCCCGGTGCGACGGTGGTGTGCCTGCTGTCCGGCGGCAACAACGATGTCTCGCGCTACACCGAGGTGATCGAGCGATCCCTGGTGCACAAGGGGCTCAAGCACTACTTCCTGGTCGACTTCCCGCAGGAGCCGGGTGCGCTGCGCCGGTTCCTCGACGAGGTGCTCGGCCCCGATGACGACGTCACGCTGTTCGAGTACGTCAAGCGCAACAACCGGGAGACCGGCGAGGCGCTGGTCGGTGTCGAGCTGGGTCGTGCCGAGGATCTCGGTGCCCTGCTGGATCGGATGGAGCGCTCGCGGCTACATTGCGAGCGCCTCGAGCCCGGCTCCCCGGCATACCGCTACCTCACCTGAGCGCCTACTCGACCCGAGCGCGGTCCGGGCTGCCGTCGGCGGGGCCGGCCACCCGGCGCTGTAGGAACCAGGCCTGCGCGCCGAGCACCACACCGAGGTACAGCAGCGTGGTGGTCCCGGTGAACGCGCCGCTGTGCTCGCCGAACAGACGCGGCACCACTATGTCGATGAGCACGTGCAGGCCGATGGCGACTACCCACAGGGCGGCGGTGACGGCGCTGCCCTGCCGCAGGTACCGCCCGTCCGGTCCGGGGAATACCCGCGTGCTCGTCGCGCGCGGGTAGGCGAGTGCCACGCCGATCAGCAACCCGAGTGCGGCCGCGATGCCCTCGCCCACTCCGACGTGGCCGCCGTCGTGGACGAACGAGTAGGCGTCGCAGGCACCGATCACGATGAGGATCAGCGGCAGCTTCAACGGGTTCTCTCGCAGCGGGCGCGGCTGCATCTGGCGGTACAGGATGAGACACACGGCGGCGACGGCGAGGATGGGCGAGATCGAGTTCATGCCGTAGAGCCTCGCGTGATCGGGGCCGCAGCGGATCGGCCCTCGGGTGGACATCCGGGTGGAGATCCGCCCGCGCGGTCTACGAGACGGGCAGGGCGGCTACCGCCTCGGCGATCAGCTCCAGGCTGCGTACCCGCTCGCGCAGGCCGGGGATCATGCCGGAGATCATCAGCTCGTCGGGCTGCGTGGTCGCGATCAGTTCGGCGAGCTGGTCCCGCACGCTGTCGCGCGAGCCGGTGATCCAGGCCGAGCTGGACGGCGCTATGGCCGAGCGCTGCAGGTCCGTGAGCGGTGTCGCCGCAGCC
The DNA here is from genome assembly GCF_039541155.1 of Tsukamurella soli. NCBI lineage: Bacteria > Bacillati > Actinomycetota > Actinomycetes > Mycobacteriales > Tsukamurellaceae > Tsukamurella > Tsukamurella soli. The sequence continues at coordinate 9,080 of NZ_BAABFR010000103.1, read as the reverse complement.
TCCTCAAAGGTCGGGAGCCGCCCGGGTGAGCCGGTGCGCAGCCGCGCCATCGACAGGCGGGCGGGTGCCGCGACCCGCTCGGCCTCGGCGTCCGTATCGGCGGCGACGACGGTGACCGTCAGCATCGCGTAAGGCCGTTCGAGCGCGCCCAGCGCAGACTGGTCGTCCGGCCCACCGGGGCGGAAGCCCTCGCGGTACGTGGCGAGCGCGGGCAACGTCTGCTGCGGGGCGAAGTGCCGGGCGAAGGCGAACGGCAGGCCCAGCATCGCGGCGAGGCGGGCGCTGAACGTCGATGAGCCGAGCAGCCAGATCTCGGGCTCGGCGCCGATGCCGGGGGTGGCGGCGATCGCCGCGTACGGGTGGTCGGCCGGGAACGAACCGGACATGAACGCCCGCAGCTGCGCGAGCGCCTGGGGGAAGTCCTCCACCTTCTCCTCGACCCGGCCGCCGCGCAGCGCGTGTGCCGTGAGCTGGTCCGTTCCCGGGGCGCGGCCGATGCCGAGATCGATCCGGTCGGGGAACAGGGCGTCGAGTGTGCCGAACTGCTCGGCGACCACGAGCGGTTGGTGGTTGGGCAGCATCACGCCGCCGGAGCCGACACGGATGCGCTCGGTGGCGGCCGCGATCTGGCCGATCAGCACCGACGGGGCGGCGCTCGCGATGCCGGGCATGGAGTGGTGTTCGGCGACCCAGAACCGGTGATATCCGAGTCGTTCGGCCTCGCGGGCGACGGCGATGGTGTCGCGCAGCGCGGAGCCGACGGTGGCGTCGGCGGCGACGGGCGCGAGGTCGAGCACGGACAGGGCGGGTCTGGTCACCACCCGTCCAACGTTAGGAGTTCGACGGATCTTCCCCGTCGGCGCCGGCGTGGCCCCCTGCACCGTCGTCGCCCAGCAGGCGTGCCACGACCCGGCGGTAGAGCACCGGTTCCGGCATGGGCAGGCCGAGCATCGCAGCGAGGAGGAGGCCGTCGCCGACCAGCCGCACGGTCTCGGCGACGACGGGGTCGTCGACCTCGGCGCGGATCTGCTCGTCCCACTGCCGGTTGAGATGGACCACGGCGCGGTGCACCTCGTCGTCCCGGCGTTCGGCGGTGCGCAGCGCGGCGGCGATCGACGTGAGCATCTGGGCCTCGCGCGCCTCGTCGTCCTCGAACGCCGAGAGGTACCAGCGAGCGACGGGGCCGTCGATGCCGGCGTTCCAGCGGTCGCTGAGGCGTCCCACCACGCCGAGCAGCAGCGCGTCCTTCGACCTGAAGTGGTAGAGCAGACCACCCTTGCTGACGCCGGCCTCGGCGGCGACGGCGTCGAGGGTCAGGGAGGCGGTTCCCGAGTCGAGCAGGATGCGCTCGGTGGCGTCGAGGAGGCGGTCCTTGGTGGAGGCGGCGGTCACACGGCCGAGCCTACTCGCAACTGTACCGTCTGGACGGTTCTATGGTACTGTACCGTCCGGACGGTTTACAGATACGGATAAGGACAGTGATAGTCATGGCCACCCTCGATGCCTCGACCCGGGTGCTCGCATCCCGTGCCGGTCGGCGGGAGTGGGCCGCGCTCGGGGTGCTGTCGCTCGCGGTGTTCCTCGTGTCGATGGACGCGACCGTGCTCGATATCGCGGTGCCGCACATGACCCAGGCGCTGCATCCGTCGGCGACGCAGCTGCTGTGGATCGTGGACGTCTACTCGTTCGTCCTCGCCGCCCTGCTCATCACGATGGGCAACGTGGGCGATCGCATCGGTCGGCGGAGGATTCTGCTGGTCGGCGCCGTCGCCTTCGCAGCCGCATCGCTGGTCGCCGGATTCGCGGTGTCGCCGGAGATGCTCATCGCCGCACGTGTCGTGCAGGGTGTGGCCGGCGCGACGCTGATGCCCGCCACCCTGGCGCTGATCCATTCGACGTTCACCGTCGCTCGTCAGCGGGCCCTCGCGATCGGCGTGTGGTCCGCGGTCGCGTCGGGTGGCGCGGTGGCCGGCCCGGTGCTGGGCGGCCTGCTGCTCGAGCACTTCTTCTGGGGTTCGGTGTTCGTGATGAACGTGCCGGTGGTGGCGCTGATCGTGATCGCCGCGCCGATGGTCGTCGTGGAGAGCCGCAATCCCGCGCCGGGTCGTCTCGACACGGTGTCGGTCGGGCTGAGCGTGCTTGCGATGATGCCGCTGATCTATGCGATCAAGGAGACGGCGGCGCACGGCCCGAGCGGGCTGTCCGGAGCTGCCGCGCTGGTCGGCGTCCTCGCCGGGGTCGTCTTCCTGCGCAGGCAGCGGTGGCTCGCGGCGCCGCTGATCGACGTGTCGCTGTTCCGTCGGCCGGCGTTCACGGTCGCGGTGCTGACCAACCTGATCGCGGTCTTCGCGGTGTCGGGCCTGCTGTACTTCGGCGCGCAGTACCTGCAGGTGGTGCACGGCATGTCGACGCTGCGGGCGGGGCTCGCGTTGGCGCCCGCCATGGTGGCGAGCGGCGTCGCGGCGCTCGCGGCGGCGCCGCTCATGCGCCGATACTCGGCGCGGACGGTCCTGGTGGTCGCCCTGTCGCTGCAGGTGATCGGCGCTGTGGTGATGTTCGGCGTGCGCGCAGACGGTGGCGTCGCGCTGTATCTGGTGGTGGAGACGCTGATCGGGATCGGTGCGGGCGCGGTGCTCACGCTGACGTCGGCACTGGTGCTGTCGGCGGTTCCCGGTGACCGCGCGGGCGCCGCGTCGGCGGTGACCGAGACCGCGTACGAGGCGGGCCACGCACTCGGCGTCGCGATCCTCGGATCTGTGGGGACCGCGGTGTTCCACGCGGGTGTCGACGTGTCCGGCCTGCCCGAGGGACCGGCGCACGACGCGCGGGAGACGATCGGGGCGGCGGTGCAGGTCGCGTCGGGTGTCGGCGGCGACGTGGGCGCCCGGGTGCTGGCGTCGGCGTCGGAGGCGTTCGTGTCGGGTATCCACGTCGCGGCGGCGGTGTCCGGGCTGGCCTCGCTGCTCATGGCGGTGCTCGCCCTTCGCCTCCTGCGGCGCTGATCCCGCCGTCGTCTGGCCGCGACCGGCCCGCTCGTAGCCTCCACTACGGGCGGGCCCGCCCGCCGTGGGCGAGTCGGCGACATGCTTTACGGCGACGAAACATGCCGGCCATCCGGCATTCCTAGGCTGGTCCGGTCGCCCCTGGATCGGCGGGGGCAATTGCGCTAGGGGGCAATGGCCATGACTGGAAACAACGTTCGCCTGCAGGCGATCAAGGACGTCGAGGCGTACACGCCGCCGGCGGTGACGGTGCCGGCGGGCGAGGTCCCCGGCGAGGTGTACGGCGAGAACGTCTTCAACCTGGAGGTGATGCGAAAGCGATTGCCCAAGGCGGTTTTCAAATCCGTGGCCGCGACTATTCAGCGCGGCGCGCCGCTCGACCCGGCGGTCGCCGACTCGGTGGCGGCAGCGATGAAGGACTGGGCACTGGAGAAGGGGGCGACGCACTACGCGCACGTCTTCTACCCGCTCACCGGGCTCACCGCAGAGAAGCACGACAGCTTCTTCGAGCCGCTCGTGGACGGTTCCGCGCTCGCCGAGTTCGCAGGCAAGACCCTGGTGCAGGGCGAGCCGGACGCCTCGAGCTTCCCGAACGGCGGGCTGCGCAATACCTTCGAGGCCCGCGGCTACACCGGCTGGGACGTCACCAGCCCGGCGTACATCCTGCAGAACCCCAACGGCCACACCCTGTGTATCCCCACGGTGTTCGTATCGATGACCGGCGAGGCGCTCGACCACAAGACCCCGCTGCTGCGGTCGCAGCAGGCGATGGGCAAGCACGCCGAGCGGATCCTCAAGCTGTTCGGGCACGAGGATCCCGGCCACATCGTCTCGTTCTGCGGACCTGAGCAGGAATACTTCCTGGTCGATCGCCACTTCTTCCTCGCGCGCCCCGACCTGCTGAACGCGGGCCGCACCCTGTTCGGCACCAAGCCGCCCAAGGGGCAGGAGTTCGACGACCACTACTTCGGCGCCATCCCGTCGCGGGTGCTGGGGTTCATGATGGACACCGAGCGGGAGCTGTTCAAGCTCGGGATCCCCGCCAAGACCCGGCACAACGAGGTGGCCCCGGGCCAGTTCGAGATCGCCCCGATGTTCGAGCAGGCGAACATCGCTGCCGACCACCAGCAGCTGCTGATGACCACCTTCAAGGCCGTCGCCAAGAAGCACGGCATGGAGTGTCTGTTCCACGAGAAGCCGTTCGCGGGCGTCAACGGCTCGGGCAAGCACGTCAACTTCTCGATCGGCAACGCCGAGCTCGGGAGCCTGTTCGTGCCCGGTGACAACCCCCATGACAACGCACAGTTCCTGGTGTTCTGCGGCGCGATCATCCGCGCCGTGCACAAGTATGCGGGCCTGCTGCGGGTCTCCGTGGCCTCGGCGACCAACGACCACCGGCTCGGTGCCAACGAGGCACCGCCTGCGATCATCTCGATCTTCCTCGGCGATCAGCTCGCCGACATCTTCGACCAGATCGCGAAGGGCGCCGCCACCTCGTCGAAGGGCAAGGGCACCATGACGATCGGCGCCGACACGCTGCCGGTGCTGCCCACCGACCCCGGCGACCGCAACCGTACGAGCCCGTTCGCGTTCACCGGCAACCGGTTCGAGTTCCGCGCTCCGGGCTCGATGCAGACGGTGAGCGTGCCGATGGTCACGTTGAACACGATCATGGCGGAGTCGCTCGACGCGATCGCGACCGAGCTCGAGGGGGCGGTCGCCGCCGGCACCGACTTCGACAGTGCGGTCCAGCAGCTGCTCACCGAGATCATCACCGACCACGGCGCGGTGGTGTTCAACGGCGACGGCTACTCGGACATGTGGCAGGAGGAGGCGGCCTCCCGCGGTCTGCCGAACCTGCGCACCACCATGGACGCCCTTCCGGAGCTCGTCACCGACAGTGCGATCGAGCTGTTCGAGAAGTACGGGGTGTTCAACGCCCGCGAGATGCACAGCCGCTACGAGATCGGGCTCGAGCAGTACGCTCTGACGATCGGTGTCGAGGCGCGCCTGACGCTGGAGATGGGTACCACGGTGGTGCTGCCCGCCGCGGTCCGGCACCAGACCGAGACGGCCGCCAACTTCACCGCGCTCACCGCCGCCGGACTGGAGCCGGACGCCGGGCCGCTGAAGTCGGTGTCCGAGCAGGTCACGGCGCTGCGTACGGCGCTCGCCACGCTCGGCGACGTGCTGGCGGTGCACGCCGGCGACTCGGCGTTCGACGAGGCGACCCACGCGCACGACAAGCTGCTGCCGGCCATGGCCGACGTCCGGGCCGCGGCGGACGCGCTCGAGACCGTTGTCGCGGACGACCTGTGGCCGCTCCCGACCTACCAGGAGATGCTGTTCGTCCTGTGAGCCTGTGAGCGCGCGGTCGCCCGCGCCTACCGTGCGGTGCGTAGGACGGCGAACGAGTGGCCCGGCACCGTCGTCCGCTCGGGCCCGGCGGACGGGGCGTCCCACCACAGCAGTGGTTCGCCCCCGAACGGCGCGGTGACCGGGGCTGGAGTGAAGTTGACGACCAGTGTGAACGGCCCTCGGTGCACAGCGAACCAGGACTCGTCGTCGGGGTACTCGGTGCGCACCGACCGAAGGTCGGACGCGGTGACCTCCGGGTGCGTTCCGCGGAACGCGAGCAGGTCGCGGTAGGTGGCCAGGAGGCGGGCGTGTGGCTCGCGATCGCGCTCGCTCCAGTCCAGCTTGGATGCGGCGAACGTCCCCGGGTCCTGCGGGTCCGGGACGTCGCCCTCCGGCCACCCGTGTTCGACGAACTCCGCTATCCGGCCCTTCGCCGTGCGGCGCGCGAGTTCCGGCTCGGGGTGGCTGGTGAAGAACTGGAAGGGGGTCGCAGCACCCCACTCCTCGCCCATGAAGAGCATCGGCGTGAACGCCGAGAACAGCACCAGCGCAGCCTTCACCGCCAGCTGTCCGGGTGTCAGGTATGCGCTCGGCCGGTCGCCGGTCGCGCGGTTGCCCACCTGGTCGTGGGTGCACGTGTACGCGAGCAGCTGCGACCCGCGAACCACCGCCGGGTCGATCCGCCGACCGTGGCGCCGGCCGCGGAACGACGAGTGGGTGCCGGCGTGGAAGAAGCCCTCCCGCAACACCGTGGACAGGCACGCGGCGCTACCGAAGTCGCGGTAATACCCCTGTCGCTCGCCGGAGACGATGGTGTGTACGGCATGGTGCATGTCGTCGTCCCATTGCGCGGCGAGCCCGTACCCGCCGCGCTCGCGCGGCGTCACCAGCCGGGGGTCGTTGAGGTCCGACTCGGCGATCAGATGCAGCGGTCGGCCGAGCTGCCCGGACAGCACCTCCGTCCGCTCGGCCGATTCCTCCAGTATGTGGACGGCGGTGGTGTCGGCGAGGGCGTGGACGGCGTCGAGCCGCAGTCCGTCGGCACCGAAGTCGCGCAGCCAGCGCACCGCACTGCCGAGGATGTACTCACGCACCTCGTCGCTACCGGGGCCGGCGATGTTGATCGTGCGGCCCCATGTGTTCGCGCCCTCGGCCTCGTACGGACCGAATCGGCCGAGGTAGTTGCCCGACGGACCGAGGTGGTTGTACACCGCGTCGATCAGTACCCCCAATCCGCGTGCGTGCGCGGCGTCGATGAACCGCACCAGCCCGTCGGGCCCGCCGTACGGCTCGTGCACCGCGTACCAGAGAACACCGTCGTAGCCCCAGTTGTGCACGCCGTTGAACCCGTTGACCGGCATCAGCTCCACGAATCCGACGCCCAGGTCGACGAGGTGGTCGAGGCGTCCGATCGCGGCGTCGAACGTGCCCTCCGGTGTGAACGCGCCCACGTGCAGCTCGTACACCACGGATCCTTCGAGTTCCCGACCGCGCCAACGGTTCTCGCGATCAGCGCTCGACGCACCGGTCTCGGAGTGCCGATCGGCGGCCCACAGCTGCGACGGTGCGTGGACGCCGTCGGGCTGCCGGGGTGACCGCGGATCGGGAATCACCGTCGGGTCACCGTCGAGCAGGAACCCGTAGCGCGCCTCCGCTGCGGCCGGCACCGTAGCGGACCACCACCCGCCGTCGCGTGGTGACATCGTGTGGGTGACCCCGTCGACCCACAGTTGGACCGACTCCGGGCGGGGCGCCCATACCTCGAACGTGTGCGTCATCGCTGCCGACAGTACCGCTGGCGGCGACTACCTCCCAGTCGAGCACCCGGTCCGGCTCAGTGCAGGCGCTCCCAATCGGCGGCGCGGCGGCCGTGGACGTCGAGGATGTCCAGTACCGAATCCGGATCGGGGTGCGTACCGCCGGCGATGCGTCCCACGATGTCGAACCGACGGTCGGCCAGCCGCTCGAACCGCCACTCATCGTCGATCGGGCGGGCCGCGATGAAGGTCGTGACCTGTGCGAGTGCCGGCTGATCGAGGCAGGGCTCCGCCTCGTCCACCTCGATCTCGGCGTATGTGCGCGACCCCAGCCGCGCGAACACCGTGTTGGTCATCGGGACGGCCGCGAGCGCCGGGACGTCGCCGCGCAGGATCAGTCGGTCGAAGACCTCGGCCGCGAACTGCCACGCGCCCGCGAGCGATGCGAAGCCGATCAGCAGGTGTGCGGCCGCCTCGGGATCGGAGACACACCCGAGGAGCGACCGCCGTCCCTCCCGGTGTGCGCGGACCTCGATCGCTGTGCCGCCGCCGGCCTGCACGACGTGCGCCGAGAAGCGCGCAGTCCCCGTCCGCAACTGCAGTTGCCCACTCGCCGTGAGGGTCGCCGACAAGCCGTGTTCGTCCAGGGAGTCGGCCACGAGGTGCAGCGGTGAGCGCTGCGCTCCAGTGCAGCCGCCCTGCAAGACGCCGTCGAGCGCCCGACGACCGGGGCGGTCGCCGGGAGTGGTGGTGGAGGTCGCTGTGGTGTTCATAGCCGCAAGTGTGCGACAGGGCTACGACAAGTTCGAACGCACGCGCTGACGGCGTCCTGCGAGGGTACCGTGAATCAGCTGGTCAGCAGCGCTATCGGCCGTTCGAGAAAAAGCTCTGCCGCGGTCGTGGGGCCGGTGTGGACCGCCCCGCTCAGCCGGTCGCGCCAGGTACCGGGCGGCAGCGCAGCGACCGTGCCGCGCCAGCCACCGTCGGCGCCGAGCCGGAGCGACCACCGGGCGGCCACCGCGATGACGTCGGGTGCCTTGCCGGCCGGCCCGCGGGCGAAGCCGAGGACGTGCGCAGCGGCGGGGCCGGTAGCAGCGAGCGGGGTGTACGTGCCCCCCACGAAGCTCGCCGGCCGCTCCCACCGCAGCCGTAGTGCGGCTCGGACCAGGTCGAACTTGGGGTGCCCGGGCCGCGGCGCCGCCGGATCGACCGGGCGCCGGTTGTCGGGGTCCACCAGCGAGTCCTCCCACAGCTCCGTGCCCTGGTAGACGTCCGGCACCCCCGGCCCCGCGAGCTGCAGCAGCTTCTGGCCGAGCGAGTCGGCGCGCGCGAACGGCTCGACGGACGCGGCGAACGTGCTGAGCGCTGCGGCCACCGGGCCGTCGAGCACCTCGTCGAGGAAGGCGTGGGCCGCATCCTCGAACGCCGCGTCGGGCGCCGCCCAGGACGTCCCGATCCCGCCCTCCCGCATCGCCTTCTCGGCATATGCGTGTAGCCGCGCGCGCAGCGCTTCGGTCGCCGCGGACCCGGGCACGACGCCGTCGGCGGGCCACACCCCCAGCAGGGTCTGCCACAGCAGCATCCCGGTCACCGGCTCGGGCGGGCTCGCGGTCATCTGCGCGGACCACGCGTCCAGTGCCGCCGCCCAGTCGCCGGGACACTGCGACAGCACGGAGATCCGGGCACGTACGTCCTCGCCGCGCTTGGTGTCGTGCGTGGAGAGCGCCGTCATCGTCGCCGGCCACTGCGCCGCGCGCGCCGCGAACGCCGGGTGCGGGTCGGACGGGCCGAACCTCGCCGGTTCGCCGCCCACCTCCTGTAGCGACACCAACCGCGCGGTCCGGTAGAACAGCGTGTCCTCGACGGACTTCGCGGTCACCGCGCCGCACAGTTGGGAGAACCGGGCGTCGGCCTCGCCGCCCGCTCGCCGCGCGGCGGCCAGCGCCTCGAACGCGGGCCCGGG
>NZ_BAABFR010000102.1:0-17479 GCF_039541155.1 Tsukamurella soli | reverse complement strand
GTAGAAGCCCATCGTGGGGATCACGGCGCCGCAGATCAGGGACGGCGCGCAGACGCGCGACCAGGGCCTCGTCGGCCTCGGGCGTGCCCGCGGGCATGAGGTCGAAGACGTCCCGGATCGCCTGCAGCGGCGAGGCGATCACGTCGAGCCCGCCGACCGCCCGGCCTGCGGCGTACAGGTCGAGCTCCACCCCGAGCCGCTCCCGCAGCGACGCCGCGGTCACCCGATCGTTCGGATCGGTCGGGGCCGCAAGGGCGTCCAGCTCCCGCAACGTCGCGCGGGCGAGGTCGGCGCGCGCCGCGACGCCGTCCGGCGAGAAGTCGGTGAGGAGGTGCTCGTGCCCCGGCGCCCCCACGGCGGTGGCCTCGATCGGGTCGAGTGCGATGAGCCGGGCGGCGTACTGCTCGGCGAGGGTGTCGAATCCCGACGGGGCGGTCGGATCCGCCCCGCTCACAGCGCGTTCAGCTCGGCCAGCGTATCGGTGTCGAGGCGGGCCGCCACGTCGGCGGCGCCGAGGTTCTCGTCGAGGTGCGCTCGCGTGGACGTGCCGGGGATCAGCAGGATGTTGGGGGAGCGGCGCAGCAACCAGGCGAGCGCCAGCTGCATCGGCGTGGCCCCCACCCGCGCGGCGACGGCGTCGAGCTTGGCGGACTGTAGGGGCGCGAAGCCGCCGAGCGGGAAGAACGGCACGTACGCGATGCCGAGCGACGCGAGGTAGTCGATGAGCTGGTCGTCGGCGCGGTGGGCCAGGTTGTAGGCGTTCTGCACACACGCGATGGGCGAGATCGACAACGCCTCGTCGACCTGCGCGATACCCACATTGCTCACCCCGAGGTGCTGGATCTTGCCCTGCCGCTGCAACTCGACCAGCGCGCCGTAGGGCTCGGCGAGCGAGCCGGTGTAGACGCCGCCGTCGGCCGCGGCGAGGCGCAGGTTGACCGCGAAGATCGACTCGATCCGCAGCCGGGTCAGGTTGTCCTCCACGGCCTGCCGCAGCTCGGCCGGCGACGTGGCCTCCGGCCAGCCGCCGTCCGGGGTGCGCTTCGCGCCGACCTTGGTGACCAGCGCGAGCTCGGGCGAGTACGGGTACAGGGACTCGCGGATGAGGTCGTTGACGACGTACGGGCCGTAGTAGTCGGAGGTGTCGATGTGGTTGACACCGGCGTCTTGGGCGCGCTGCAGGACCGCCGCCGCCTCCTCCGGATCGGCCGGCGGCCCCATGATGCCGGGACCGGACAGGCGCATCGCGCCGTAGCCGAGGCGATTGACGTAGCGATCACCGAAGCGGAACTGGCCGGAGCGAGACGCGGGGGGTGGCGTGGTCATGACACCGATGCTTCCACACCGTCGTCGCGGGCGACCAGGTCCGGCATCGCCGCTATCGCCTCGATCACCGCCGCCGGATCGGTGAGCGGGACGTTGTGCGCCGAATCCCCGGCGAGGACGGTCGTAGACGACGTCACGGCGTCGATGATGCCAGCAGAGATCAGGCTTGCCTAAGGGTTATCAGGTGTAGTGGTGCCGGGTCCTCACAAAGGCGCAGCCCCGGCGATGTGACTTACACCAGTGATCGTTCCGGGGCCTTCGCGGACCAGTGTGGGGAGGGGACGAGCCAGATGTCAACGACACCTCCCGGATGGGACGCGTCGACTCTCACCCCGTTCCTGACGACAGATCGCCTACGTTCCTACCTCACCAGCTGCAACGGTCGTGGCTGGATCACGTACCGCTCGACCGCCGCGGTCTGGCCGACCTCTCGACTGCCCGCCGACGCGCCGTGCGTGGTCGCGCACCCGAGGTCCACGGCAAGGTGGTCGCCGAGCTGGCATTCGGCTTCTGGCGGTACCTGATTGCACCTCGGTACTCGACCAGCCTTCAGCGGGATCTTGTGAGCGACGTGTCCTCTGCGTTGACTTCAGCGGGGTGGATCTCGCCCGATATCCGTTTCTGGATGGCAGCGAACGAATCGGTCGCTCATCGTCACGCCATACGTCCAGTTCGACACCACTCTTCGCCTACGGCGCTCCGGTGGCGGCGTTCCGCGGAACGCCCTCGGTGCGCTTCGCCGCCGCGATCAGATGGCACCGGCGAAGGTGTTGCAGCGCTTCGGATCTCCGGAGGAGTAACCCGTGGAGAACCACTTGACGCGTTGCGCCGAGGAGCCGTGGGTCCAGGCATCCTGGTCGACCGTCTGGCCCGCGTTCTCCTCGATGGTGTCGTCGCCGATCGCCTTGGCGGTGGTGATCGCCTCCTGGATCCGGCCCCGGGTGAGCGGCTCGAGCAGCGCGTTCGCGCCCTTGTCCGCGTGCGCCGCCCACACCCCCGCATAGCAGTCTGCCTGCAGCTCGACCCGCACGGAGCCGCCCTGCGCCCCGTGGGCCCCCTGCTGGGCTCTGCCGATGTCGCCGAGCAGGTTCTGCACGTGGTGGCCGAACTCGTGGGCCACGATGTACTCCTGCGAGAACGACTTGTTGGAACCGCCCATCTTCGCGATCACGGTGTCCATGAAGTCGAGCTGGAAGTAGGCGGTCCGGTCGCGCGGGCAGTAGAACGGCCCGGTGTCGGCGGACGCGACGCCGCACGCCGTGTCGATCGCGGTGGCACCGTGCGGCATGATCTTCACGCCCTGCGGCGGCGTGTAACCCCTGATCAGCTGCGGCCACACGGCGTTGAGGCTGTTGACGGTGCCCTTGATGCGGCAGGCGGTGCTCTTGTTCGCGTCGGTGCCGGTCCGGCAGGCGGCCAGCTGCGTCTCCAGCTGCTGCTGGGCCGCCGAGAAGCCGTCTGCCGTGCCGGTGTTCGGGGCGTTGTGAGCACCGGCGCTGTTGGTCACCAGATAGATGATCACGGCGATCACGATCGCGCCGATGCCGCCGCCACCGCCGAGGACGGCTCCGGTGGGGAAGCCTCCGCCGCCGAAGCCGCCACCACCGGCGCTGACGTTGCCGCCGTCGATGTCACTGTCGTCCCGGAACGTCACGGCGGCTCCTCGAGGCTCGGTGGGGTTGATCGGCGCGTGCGGCTGTCAATCTATCGCGAAGGCGGGCCGAAACCGCCCTGCAGGCGGGCCGTAGCATGGAGGGCCGAGTCGACGTGGGCCCCAATCGAGTCCCGGTCGCCGGTCAACAGTCGTTTACGAAAGGACCATCCACGTGCTGCGCACCCACCTCGCCGGATCGCTTCGTGCGGACGACGCGGGCCCCTCCGCCGGAGCGGACGGAGCGGCCGTCACGCTCGCGGGCTGGGTCGCCAGGCGCCGAGACCACGGTGGCGTGATCTTCATCGACCTGCGCGACGCCTCGGGCGTGGCGCAGGTCGTCTTCCGCGAGTCCGACGTCGCCGCCCAGGCGCACCGCCTGCGCTCCGAGTACTGCATCGAGGTTACCGGCACCGTCGAGCTCCGTCCCGAGGGCAGCGAGAACCCGAACCTGCCGTCCGGGGCCATCGAGGTGAACGCCTCGTCGTTGACGGTGCTCAACGAGTCGGCGCCCCTGCCGTTCCAGCTCGACGAGGAGCCCGGTGAGGAGGCCCGCCTCAAGTACCGTTACCTGGACCTGCGGCGCGAGGCCCCTGCGGCGGCGTTGCGCCTGCGGTCCAAGGCGAATGCGGCCGCTCGGCGGGTGCTCGACGCGCACGACTTCGTCGAGATCGAGACGCCGACGTTGACCCGCTCGACGCCCGAGGGCGCGCGCGACTTCCTGGTGCCTGCACGCCTGAAGCCCGGCACCTTCTACGCCCTGCCGCAGAGCCCGCAGCTGTTCAAGCAGCTGCTCATGGTGGCCGGGATGGAGCGCTACTACCAGCTTGCGCGGGCGTACCGCGACGAGGACTTCCGTGCCGACCGACAGCCCGAGTTCACCCAGCTCGACATCGAGATGAGCTTCGTGGACCAGGAGGACGTGATCGCGCTCGGCGAGGAGATCGTGCGCGCGCTGTGGGAGCTGATCGGCTACGAGATCCCGCTGCCGATCCCGCGCATCACCTATGCCGAGGCGATGCGCCGCTACGGTTCCGACAAGCCCGACCTGCGGTTCGGCGTCGAGATCGTCGAGTGCACCGAGTACTTCAAGGACACGCCGTTCCGCGTGTTCCAGGCGCAGTACGTGGGTGCGGTCGTGATGGCGGGCGGCGCGTCGCAGCCGCGGCGGCAGCTGGACGCGTGGCAGGAGTGGGCGAAGCAGCGCGGCGCCCGCGGCCTCGCCTACGTGCTGGTCGGCGAGGACGGCGAGCTGACCGGCCCCGTCGCCAAGAACCTGTCGGACGCCGAGAAGGCGGGGCTCGCCGAGCACGTCGGCGCGAAGCCCGGCGACTGCGTGTTCTTCGCCGCCGGCCCGACCAAGCAGATGCGCGGCCTGCTCGGGGCGGCGCGGGGGGAGATCGCGAACAAGCTCGGGCTCATCCCCGGCGCCGGGAGCGAAGCGAGCGGGTCGAATGATGCAGCGGGCGATCCCTGGTCGTTCGTCTGGGTCGTCGACGCGCCCTTGTTCGAGCTGGCCGACGAGGCGACCGCGGCCGGCGACGTCGCCGTGGGCCACGGCGCGTGGACCGCGGTGCACCACGCGTTCACCAGCCCGAAGCCGGAGTCGATCGATACGTTCGACACCGACCCGGGCTCGGCGCTGGCCTACGCCTACGACATCGTGTGCAACGGCAACGAGATCGGTGGCGGCTCGATCCGCATCCACCGCCGCGACGTGCAGGAGCGCGTGTTCGCCGTGATGGGCATCGACGAGGCCGAGGCGCGCGAGAAGTTCGGCTTCCTACTGGACGCGTTCGCCTTCGGGGCCCCGCCGCACGGCGGCATCGCGTTCGGGTGGGACCGCGTCGTGTCGCTGCTGACGGGCTCACCGTCGATCCGCGACGTGATCGCCTTCCCCAAGTCGGGCGGTGGCGTCGACCCGCTGACCGATGCGCCCGCGCCGATCACCGCGCAGCAGCGTAAGGAGTCCGGCATGGACGCCACACCGAAGGCGGTCGAGAAAGCACAGGCCGAGAAAGCACAGGCCGAGAAAGTACAGGCCGGTACGTCAGCCGAGTAGCTGCACCCCCTGGCGCGCCTGAGCCCACCTCCTGCGGGAGGTGGGCTCACGCGGCACAGGTGGGGATGATCCAGGATGTGGGCCCACACCGTGGGGGCGGGACCCACGGGTCCCGCGACTCGCCGCGCGAAAGCCGGTGCGCCGTGGTCTTATTGCTCAGTGACGATCAAAGTGGCCCTCGAGCACCGCACCGGCTACACCTTCGACCGTGCGGTGAAGGTCTTCCCGCATGTGATCCGCCTGCGGCCGGCACCCCACTCCCGTACTCCGGTCGAGGCGTACTCGCTGACCATCGAACCCGCGACGCACTTCGTCAACTGGCAGCAGGACATCTACGGCAACTACCTCGCGCGGGTCGTGTTCCAGGAGCCCACCACGACGCTGTCGGTCACCGTCGGCCTGGTCGCGGACATGACGTCGATCAACCCGTTCGACTTCTTCATCGACGAGGACGCCGAGCTCGCGGGATTCGAGTACCCCGAGGCCATCGCCGCCGACCTCGCGCCATATCTGCGTCCCGTCGACGATCACACCACCGAGGACGGCCTAGGGAGCGGCCCGGCACCGTCGGTCGTGGCGTTCGCCGACCGCTTCCGTGACCCCGCGAACGAGCGCACCATCGACTACCTCGTGCGGATCAACCAGGCGGTGCAGCAGGAGATCGGCTACTCGGTGCGGATGGAGGCGGGCGTGCAGACGCCCGAGCACACGCTCGAGACCCGGATCGGTTCGTGCCGCGACTCCGCGTGGCTGCTGATCTCCGTACTGCGGGAGCTGGGGCTCGCGGCGCGGTTCGTCTCCGGCTACCTCGTGCAGCTCGCGTCGGACGTACCGGCCCTGGACGGGCCGTCGGGACCGACGGAGGACTTCACCGACCTGCACGCGTGGGCCGAGGTGTACCTCCCGGGCGCCGGCTGGGTGGGCCTCGACGCGACGTCGGGCCTGTTCGCGGGCGAGGGCCACATCCCGCTGACCGCCACGCCGGACCCCGCGAACGCCGCGCCGATCACCGGCGCCGTCGAGCCCTGCCACGCCGCCATGGATTACGCCAACGTGGTGACGCGGATCCACGAGGACCCGCGCGTCACGCTGCCGTACACCGACAGCCAGTGGGACGACATCGTGGCGCTGGGCGCCCGTGTGGACGCGGACATGGCCGCCCTGGACATGCGGCTGACGGTGGGCGGCGAGCCCACCTTCGTGTCCATCGACGACCAGACCGCGCCCGAGTGGACCACCGACGCGGACGGCGCGCACAAGCGCGAGCTCGCGTCCGCCCTCGCCGCGCGGCTCGCCGCCAGGACCGTGCCCGGCGCGCTGGTGCGCCGATCACAGGGCAAGTGGTACCCGGGGGAGCCGCTGCCGCGCTGGCAGATCGAGCTGATGTGGCGGACCGACGGTCGCCCGCTGTGGCAGGATGCCGCGCTCCTCGCCGACCCGTGGGTCACCCGCGAGCAGGCCGCCGCGTCGATGACCGACTACACCCCGAAGGGTTTCGAGCGGCCGAAGAACGCGCGCCGCGCCGAGACGTTCATCGCGGCGGTCGCCGAGCGGTTCCGGCTGCCCGTCGACCTCGTCGTGCCCGCCTACGAGGACCCCGTCGCCGCGTTCTCCACCTGGCTGCGCCAGCCCGCCGGCGACCCCCCGGACGCGGTGGCCGCCGCCGGGGTCACCGACGCCGACGACCTCACGCCCGACGACGACTCGCCCGAGGGACGCGCCGCACTGCTGCGCCGCCTCGACGAGAGCGTGCGCCACGCGACCGCGCACGTGCTGCCGCTCTCCCGCAACGCCGACGACACCGGCTGGACCGGCAACCGCTGGTCCACCCGTCGTGGGCGCATGGTGTTGATCCCCGGCACGTCGCCCGCCGGGCTGCGGCTGCCCCTCGACTCGCTGTCGTGGGGCGACGAGCCGTTCGAGTTCGACGCGGACCCGCTGCGGCCCGTAGCAGCGCTGCCGGATGCGACGGGTACCCGGGCTCGGCTCACGCGCAAGGACGAGGACCTCGACGGTGCCGGCCGGCCACGCTGGGTGCCGCGCACCGCCCTCGTCGCGGAGGTGCGACACGGAGCGATGCACGTGTTCCTCCCGCCCACGCACGCCGCCGAGGACTACGTGGAGCTGATCGCCGCCGTCGAGGCGGCCGCGCAGAGCACCGGGGAGGCCGTGGTCGTCGAGGGCTACGGGCCCCCGACCGACGCCCGGCTGCAGTCGCTGACGGTGACCCCCGACCCCGGCGTCATCGAGGTCAACGTGCAGCCGACCGCCACGTTCGCCGAGCAGTACGAGCTGCTCGAGGGGTTGTACGAGGATGCACGACAGGTGCGGCTCGGGACCGAGACCTTCGACCAGGACGGCAGCCACGGCGGCACCGGCGGTGGCAACCACGTGACCCTCGGCGGCCCGACACCGTCGGACTCCCCGCTGCTGCGGCGGCCCGACCTGCTGGTCTCGATGCTCACGTACTGGCAGCGGCACCCGGCACTGTCGTACCTGTTCGCGGGCAAGTTCATCGGCACCACCAGCCAGGCGCCGCGCGCAGACGAGGGCCGCGAGGGGGCGCTGTACGAGCTGGAGATCGCGTTCGCCGAGATCGAGCGGCTCACCGACCGGACGCGCGGTGCCGATCCCACGTCCACCGATGCGGCGGGCGACTACTCGCCGCCGTGGGTGGTGGACCGCGCGCTGCGGCACCTGCTGACCGACATCACGGGCAACACGCACCGCGCCGAGTTCTGCATCGACAAGCTCTACAGCCCCGACTCGCCCCGCGGCCGGCTGGGCATCCTCGAGCTGCGCGGCTTCGAGATGCCGCCGCACGTGCGGATGGCGATGGTGCAGTCGCTGCTGGTGCGCTGCCTGGTGGACAGGTTCTGGCGCACCCCGTACCGGGCGCCGCTGCTGCGCCACGGCGCCAACCTGCACGGCAAGTGGCTGCTGCCGCACTATGTGGAGGCCGACATCGCCGAGGTGGCCGCCGACCTGCGCGAATCCGGCTTCGAGTTCGACACCGCATGGCTCGCGCCGTTCACCGAGTTCCGGTTCCCGCGCCTGGGGACGGTGCAGTTGGGCGAGGTGGAACTGGAGCTGCGCGGCGCGATCGAGCCGTGGAACGTGCTGGGCGAGGAGGCCACCTCGGGCGGCACCGCCCGCTACGTGGACTCGTCCATCGAGCGGGTGCAGGTCACCGCGCGCGGTCTGGATACGGACCGCTACGTGCTCACGTGCAACGGGCAACCTGTGCCCTTGGTGGCCACCGGTCGGCCCGACGTCGACGTCGCCGGCATCAGGTTCCGGGCGTGGCAGCCGCCCAGCGCGCTGCACCCGACTGTCACCGTCGACTCCCCGCTGACGTTCGACCTGGTGGACCTGGTCCACGGGCGGTCGATCGGCGGCGCGACGTACCACGTGGTGCACCCCGGTGGCCGGGCCTACGACACCCCGCCGGTGAACGCCGTCGAGGCCGAGTCGCGGCGCGGCGGGCGGTTCGAGCAGCTGGGCCACACACCGGGCGCCCTGGACCTCGGGGTCCTGCGGGAGCGGATGGCACGTCTCACGGTGGATGCGGGCGCGCCCGGAATCCTGGACATGCGCCGCGCACGTACAGTGCTCAGGTGATCGCTGATGCCGCCACGCCCGACCGCGCCGGTCCAGGCGAGCACGTAGACACCGGCCGGTCGGCCGAATCCGGCAACGCGGCCCGGCTGGGTGCCGCGACGAAAGCGCTGTTGACGGGGTACGAGCCCGGGGAGCGGTACGACGAGCTGCTCGCCGCCGACGGTGCGCTGCGCCCGCACTGGCAGCCGCTGGCCGGTCGTCTCACCGAACTCGGGGTCGGCGGGCTCGCGCAGATCCAGGCCCGCGTCCGCGAGATGGTCGACGACGACGGCATCACCTACAACGCGCCCAGCGGCGAGGGCGGCTCGCGCACGTCGGGTCCCTTCACGTCGCCGACGCACTGGCGCCTCGACTCGTTGCCGATGATGATCGACTCCGACGAGTGGGACCGCCTGGCCCGGGCCCTTGTGCAGCGTTCCCTGCTGTTCGACGCCGTGCTGCGGGACTTCTACGGGCCGCAGCGCACGCTGCGCGAGCAGATCGTGCCGCCCGAGGTGCTGTTCGCACACCCCGGATACATCCGTCGCGCGGTCGGCGTCCCGGCCCCGGGGCCGCGCGCGCTGTTCCTGCACGCGGTCGACCTCGGCCGGACGCCGACGGGGGAGTTCGCGGCGTTCGCCGACCGCACCCAGGCACCGTCGGGAGTGGGCTATGCGCTCGCCGACCGACGGGTCCTCACGCGGGCACTGCCGCGGATGTTCCGCAACGCCACGCCGCGGTCGCTGTCGCCGTTCGCGCAGACGTTGCGCCTGTCGCTCATCGAGTCCGCGCCGCAGGGCGTCGAGGATCCCACGATCGTGGTGCTCTCGCCCGGCGCGCTGTCCGAGACCGCGTTCGATCAGGCCTATCTGGCGTCGGTGCTGGGCGTGCAGCTGGTCGAGGCGAGCGACCTCACCGTCCGCGCGGGCGGGCTGTACATGCGATCGCTGGGACGGCACAAGCGGGTCGACGTGGTGCTGCGCCGCGTCGACTCCGAGTTCGCCGACCCGCTGGACCTGCGTACCGACTCCCGGCTCGGCGTCGTCGGACTGGTGGAGCTGATGACCCGCGGCGCGGTGAGCGTGGTCAACACGCTCGGCTCCGGCGTGCTGGAGAACCCGGTGCTGCACGCGTACCTGCCCCGGCTGTGCCGCGCACTGCTCGACGAGGACCTGTTGCTCGCCTCGACGCCTACTTATCACCTCGCCACCGACCCCGGGCGCGCCGTCCTCGCCGGCCCGCTCGACCGCCTGCTGCTCACCCGGTTCCCGTCCAGGGAGCGGGTGGTCGGCGGCAGGCTGTCCGCCGACGGTGCCGAGCAGCTGCGCGCCCGCATCGCGGCCGAGCCCGAGCTGTGGTGCGCGAAGGAGCTCGTCGAGTTCTCGCGGGCACCGTCGTTGGTGGCGCGGCCGTCGGTCGGCGCCGTCACGCCGCAGGGCTTCGGGCTGCGCACGTTCGCCGTCGCGCAGGAGTCCGGGTACGCGGTGATGAGCGGCGGTCTCGGCCAGGTCCTCGTGGACGGGGAGGCCGGCGAGCTGATGTACTCGTCCGCCGCGAAGGACGTCTGGGTGCCGATCTCCGAGGACACCCGCACGGGCGTCCGGGTGGCGACGGTGCCGCCGCGCCCGCGTCCCGCGCCGCCCGTCGCGGGCCCCATATCCACGCCGCGCGTGCTGTCCGACCTGTTCTGGATGGGTCGCTACGCCGAGCGGGCCGAGGCGATGGTGCGGCTGCTCGCCGTGGCCCGCGACCGGAACGCCGACTACCGCAACCGGCCGTGGCAGCCCGGCGCGACATCGCTGCAGCCCCTGCTCGACGCGGTGGTGGCGGTGTCGACCACCGGCGGCACTCTCGGGCCGCTCCGCGCGGAGGGACCCGACCAGACCGATGTCGCCGGGCGGCTCCGCGCGCTCACCGTCGACTCGCGGACCCCCGGCACCGTCGCCCACAGCTTCTGGCGCCTGGTGGGGGCGACGCGCGCCGTGCGGGACCAGATGTCCACCGGCACGTGGGTCGTGCTGGGCGGCGCCGAGCGGGCGATGGCCCGCCTCGTGGCGGCCGAGGACGAGGACGGCGGCCAGCTGGACCTGACCCTCGGGGACATGCTCGTGTCGCTGCTCGCGTTCTCCGGCCTGGCCCGCGAGTCGATGGTCCGCGATCCGGGCTGGCTGATGATGGATGCCGGCCGCCGGATCGAGCGGTCCCTGCAGCTCGTGGCGCTGACCATGCACACAGTGGTGCCCGAGCGCGACGCGGAGACGGAGACGGCCCTGCTCGACGCCTATCTGGTGGCGTGCGAGTCGGCGGTGACCTACCGCCGGCGGCACCACTCCGTCACCCTCGCACGCTCGGCCGTCGACCTGATGTACTTCGACGAGGCCAACCCGAGGTCGCTGATCTACCAGCTCGGCCGATTGCGCAGCGACCTCACCGAGCTGCCCGACGAGCTGCGGTCCGGTCCTGCGGAGCGCGTCGTCGAGGATCTCACGGCCCAGGTCGAGCGGTTCGACCCCGACGACACCGATATCGTCGAGGACGGGTGGCGCGCTCCGCTCGCGGCCCTGCTCACCGCCATCGGCGACGGCCTGCAGGAGGTGTCCGACGTCCTCGAGCGCACTCGGTTCGCGCCGCCGGGGCAGGCGCGGCCGCTGTGGTCGGGGACGGTACCGGGAGGCGAGCGTTGACCACCACACCACTGCCCTTCAGCGAGCGGACCTCCGCGTCGCGGACGCGCACCTACCGCGTCGTGCACCGCACCACCTACACGTACGACGACTCGGTGAGCAGCTCGTACGGGCGTTGCTACCTGACGCCGCGCGAGCTGTCCGATCAGCGGGTGCTCGAGCACCACATCGTGATCGACCCGGAGCCGTCGGACCGCTCCGAGGGGGTCGACGCGTTCGGCAACGTCGACACCTTCTTTCACGTGACCACCCGGCACACCGTGCTCGAGGTGGCGGGCGAGTCGGTGGTGGAGGTGGACCCCCTGGACGAGGCGGTCACCGAGGCCGGGCCGGCGCTCGAACCGTGGGAACTGGCGCGCCCCCTCGGCGCCGCCGGCGTCGCGGGCGAGCCCGGTGCGATGGCAGCCCAGTACAGCGTCGACCTGCAGCCGCCCGAGATCGACGATGCGGTGCGCGAGTACGCGGCGTCCTTCTTCACGCCCGGCAAGCCGCTCGTCGAGGCGGTGCGCGACCTCACGACGGGGATCTACACGGACTTCCGGTACCAGTCCGGCTCGACGTCGGTGTCGACGCGCGTGGCGACGGTGATGGAGCGCCGCGAGGGTGTGTGCCAGGACTTCGCGCGGGTCGCGATCGCGTGCCTGCGCTCGCGCGGGCTCGCGGCGCGGTACGTCTCCGGGTACCTCGCGACCGAGCCGCCGCCCGGCCGGGACCGCGTGGTCGGCGCCGGCGCCACTCACGCGTGGGCCGCGGTGTGGTTGCCCGGCGGGCGATGGCTGCCGTTCGACCCCACCAACAACAAGTTCGTCGACGAGCGCCACATCACGGTCGCCTGGGGACGGGACTACGAGGACGTGCCCCCGTTGCGCGGGGTGATCTACACCGACTCCAAGAAGAGCACTATCAAGGTCGCCGTGGACGTCGCGCCCATCGAATGACCCTGCGGATACACAGGTGTGGCCGCCGTCACGTCATCGGCGACTGCGGTAGCGTGGAAGGCGATGGTTGCAACGGTGGAATCAGCGGGTCGGTCGCGCGTGGTGGACGCCACCCTCGCGGCGGTGGCGCAGTTGCTCGAGCGCCGGACCGGCATGGAGGTCGCGCTCGTCGACCCGCAGGATCTGGGCGGTAGCGGTCGCACCCTGGTGATGCGGGTGCGGGTGGGACACAACAACTTCACGCTGCCCCGCACGGTGGTCGTCAAACAGCTGCTGGCCGCGGATGCCACCGAGGTCGACCTCGGTGAGGCCTTCGCACGGGAGGCCGCCGCGTACAAGTTCGCCACCGCGTTGCCCGTCGAGTCCCGGCCCGGTCCCACGCTGCTGGCGTCCGACCCCGCGGCCGGGATCCTGGTCCTGTCCGATCTCGGTCTCGGCGAGACGATGACGGAGCTACTGACGCGGACTCCCGCGCGCCGAGCCGGAACGGTGCTGTCGGCGTGGGGGCAGGCGCTCGGCCGGATGCACGCCGGCACCGTCGGGCGCGAGGGGGACCTGTCGGCCCTGGCCCGGCGGGAGCACACGGACGCGCGGCACGACCCCGTCGGATGCGAGGCGGCGCGCGCCGCCGAGCGGGTGCCGACGCGGCTGGCCGAACACGGCGTCACGGCTGCGGTGCCGGACGCCGCGCTGCGCCGCGGGCTCGGAATGTTCACCGGCGGCCAGTGCCGCGCCTTCAGCCCGTCCGACGTGGGACCCGACAATGCGCTGGTGGTGGGCGGCGCGGTGCGCTTCCTCGACTACGAGTGGGCCGGCTTCCGGGACGCCGGCCTGGACATCGCGTACGCCCTGCTCACGTACCCGCGCTGGGTGGCGGGCGGCATCGACGACGGACTCAACTCGGCACTCATCGAGGCGTGGCGGTCGGAGGTCGCGCGGATCTGGCCCCGGCTCGACGACGACCGCACGCTGGCCCGGCACATCACGACGGCCGCCCTCGTGTGGCTCACGCTGGCGACCTACTGGTGCCTGCCGGACGGTCCCGACGCACACGATGCGGGCTTCGACGCCGGCCACCTGCACGCACTCACCGACTGGTCGGGCCGACAGCTCGCCGACCGGTGGCACGCGCTCGCCGAGGCCGAGCCCGAGTTCGCAGACTTCGCCCGCGGCGCCGCCGCGGTCGTCGCCGCGCTGTGACCGCGAGCCTGTTCGGGGACGACACGCCCGGCGCCGACGGTGCCGGCTCCGTGGACTTCGTACCACGCCACGCGGGCGCCCCGCTCGCCGCGCGCATGCGGCCGCAGACCCTCGACGAGGTGGTCGGCCAGGGGCACCTGCTCGGCCCCGGGACGCCGCTGCGGCGCCTGATCGACGGTGCCGGAGCCGCATCGGTGATCCTGTACGGCCCGCCGGGCACGGGCAAGACGACCATCGCGTCGCTGGTGTCGGGGGCCACGGGGCGCCGGTTCGAGGCGCTGTCGGCGCTGTCGTCGGGGGTCAAGGAGGTGCGCGGCGTGATCGAAGTCGCGCGCCGACGGCTACGGGATGGGGAGCAGACCGTCCTGTTCATCGACGAGGTACACCGCTTCTCGAAGTCGCAGCAGGACGCGCTGCTGGCCGCCGTCGAGAACCGGATAGTGCTGCTGGTGGCCGCGACCACCGAGAACCCCAGCTTCGCTGTGGTGTCGCCGCTGCTGTCCCGGTCGCTGGTGCTGGCGCTGCAGCCCCTCGAACCGGACCAGATCGGCCAGCTGCTGGACCGGGCGCTCGTCGACCCGCGCGGCTACGGCGGCGCGCTGACGATCGCCGACGAGGCCCGCGATCACATCGTGCGGCTGTCCGGCGGCGACGCGCGACGCGCGCTCACGGCGCTGGAGGCGGCCGCCGATCTGACGGCCGGGGCGGGGGAGAGCGAGATCACCCTCGCGCGGGTCGAGGCGTCCATCGACACCGCCGCCGTGCGCTACGACCGGGACGGCGACCAGCACTACGACGTGATCAGCGCGTTCATCAAGTCGATCCGCGGCTCCGACGTCGACGCCGCCCTGCACTACCTGGCCCGCATGATCACGGCGGGCGAGGACCCCCGCTTCATCGCGCGCCGCCTCGTCGTGCACGCCTCGGAGGACATCGGCATGGCCGACCCGACCGCGCTGCAGGTGGCCACCGCGGCGGCGCAGGCCGTACAGCTGATCGGCATGCCCGAGGGCCGGCTCGCGCTGGCGCAGGCCACCATCCACCTCGCGACCGCGCCCAAGTCGCCAGGGGTGGTCGCCGCCATCGGCGCGGCGATGGCCGACGTGGCGGCGGGCAAGGCCGGTGCGGTACCGCCCGCCCTGCGCGACGGCCACTACCCGGGCGCCAAGCTGATCGGCAGCGCGCAGGGGTACGTGTATCCGCACGACCACACGGGCGGCGTGGTCCCGCAGCAGTACCCGCCGGACGAACTCGTCGGCACCGACTACTACCAGCCGACCGACCACGGATTCGAGCGCGAGATCGGCCCCCGGGTATCCCGGTTGCGCTCGATCGTCAGGCGTCGGTAGGGCTCCCGGTCCGGCGTCGGTAAGGTCATACACCGACCACCAGCCCCAGCAGAAGGAACCTGCGTGCAGACCCACGAGATTCGGAAGCGGTTCACCGACCACTTCGTCCGGAACGGCCACACCGAGGTGCCGAGCGCCTCGCTGGTGCTCAACGACCCGAATCAGCTGTTCGTGATCGCCGGCATGGTCCCCTTCGTGCCCTTCTTCCTCGGGCAGCAGACCCCGCCCTACCAGCGGGCCACGTCGATCCAGAAGTGCGTGCGCACCCTGGATATCGAGGAGGTGGGCATCACCACCCGCCACAACACCTTCTTCCAGATGGCCGGCAACTTCAGCTTCGGCGACTACTTCAAGCGCGACGCGATCCGGTTCGCGTGGTCGCTGCTGACCGGCCCCGTGGACGAGGGCGGCTTCGGCATCGACCCCGACCGCCTGTGGTCGACGGTGTATCTCGACGATGACGAGGCCCGCGACCTGTGGCTCGAGGTGGGGCAGGTGCCGGAACACATCCAGCGCCGCGGCATGAAGGACAACTACTGGTCGATGGGCATCCCGGGCCCGTGCGGCCCGTGCTCCGAGATCTTCTACGACCGCGGGCCCGAGTACGGCGCCGAGGGCGGACCGGAGGCCGACGAGGACCGCTACATCGAGATCTGGAACCTCGTCTTCATGCAGAACGAGCGTGGCAAGGGGCTCGGCAAGGAGAAGTTCGAGATCCTCGGCGAGCTGCCGAAGAAGAACATCGACACGGGCATGGGCATCGAGCGCGTCGCCTTCCTGCTGCAGGGCGTCGACAACGTCTACGAGACCGACCTGCTGCGCCCCGTCATCGACCGCGCCGAAGAACTGACAGGGAAGACGTACGGGCGTGCGGCCGACGGGACCGACGACGCCGAGCGCGACCGCCTGTTCCGCGTGATCGCCGACCACACCCGCACCGCCGTCATGCTCATCGAGGACGGCGTGAACCCCGGCAACGACGGGCGCGGCTACGTGCTGCGGCGGCTGCTGCGCCGCGTCGTCCGCTCGGCGCGGCTGCTGGGCGCGCCCGGTGAGACCATCGGCGCGTTCGTCGACACCGTGATCGCCACGATGTCCCCGTCGTACCCCTCGCTCGCCGACGATGCGCAGCGGATCCGTACCGTCGCGGCCGCGGAGGAGGCCGCGTTCCTCAAGACGCTCGAGCAGGGCACAACGCTCTTCGGCAACGCGGTCGACTCCACCAAGGCCGCCGGGAAGGCGGTGCTGTCGGGCGACGACGCGTTCACCCTGCACGACACCTACGGCTTCCCCATCGACCTCACGCTCGAGATGGCGTCCGAGGCCGGGCTGGCCGTCGATGAGGACGGATTCCGCGCGCTCATGGCCGAGCAGCGGCAGCGCGCCAAGGACGACTCCAACGCGCGCAAGTCGGCCCTGGCGGATCTGTCGGTGTTCCGCGAGTTCGTCGACCGCGGGCCCACCGAGTTCACCGGCTTCGACGAGCTCGTCTCCGACGCGCAGGTGCTCGGCATCATCGTCGGCGGGCAGCGTGTGCCGGTCGCCCGGCAGGGCGACGACGTGGAGATCGTCCTCGACCGAAGCCCGCTGTACGCGGAGGCCGGCGGCCAGCTCGCCGACATCGGCACCATCACCACGGCCGCCGGCGCGCGGGTCGTGATCACCGACGTGCAGCGCGTCGCCAAGACCGTGTGGCGGCACCAGGGGACCGTCGCCGCGGGCGAGGTCGCCGAGGGCGACACCGTCACCGTCGCCGCCGATCCCGGGCACCGCCACGGCAGCACGCAGGGCCACTCCGGCACCCACCTCGTGCACGCCGCGCTGCGCCAGGTCCTGGGCCCCAACGCGGTGCAGGCGGGCTCGCTCAACCGGCCCGGCTACCTGCGGTTCGACTTCCGCTGGCAGGGCGGCCTCACCGAGCAGCAGCGCGCCGACATCGAGGACGTCACCAACGCGGCCGTGCAGGCCGACTACGCCGTGAACACCGAGGTCACCGACCTCGACTCCGCGAAGAAGCGGGGTGCGATGGCCCTGTTCGGCGAGAACTACGGCGAACGCGTGCGGCTGGTGGAGATCGGCGGCCCGTTCTCGCTCGAGCTGTGCGGCGGCACCCATGTCGCGAGCTCCGGCCTGGTGGGCCCGGTCACGCTGCTCGGCGAGAGCTCGGTCGGCTCCGGAGTGCGCCGCGTCGAGGCCTACGTCGGCCTGGACGCCGTGAACTACCTCGGTCGTGAGCGGGCGCTGGTGTCCGCGCTGTCGTCGAGCCTCAAGGTGCCCGCCGACGAGCTGCCCGGGCGGGTCGAGTCGATGGTCACGCGCCTGCGGGACGCCGAGAAGGAGCTCGAGAAGCTGCGGGCGCAGGCCGCTCTGACGGCCCTGTCGGAGCTGGCCGCGTCGCCGGAGCGGGTCGGCGCGGTGCGCCTCGTGGCCGACCGGGCACCGACGGGCGTCACCGCCGGCGAGTTGCGCGGCCTGGTCACACAGCTCAAGGGCCGGCTCGGGGCGGAGCCGGCCGTGATCGCCCTGTTCGCCGCCGACGGTGACAAGGTGCCGTTCGTGATCGCCGCCAACGCCGCCGCGCAGGACCTCGGCGTTCGTGCCGGGGACCTGGGTGACGACGGCGTTGACGACACCGTTCACTGCGGCGATCCGCTCGAGGTGGAGGTCGA
>NZ_BAABFR010000101.1:0-17530 GCF_039541155.1 Tsukamurella soli | reverse complement strand
CGGCTGCGGCTCGGGCGGAGCGGGGCGAGAAGAATCTGGGGTTCATCAGCTCGGCGTCGAAGTGCTTCGCGTCGGATGTGGCGATGGATGTGACGACCGATGCGGTGCAGTTGCTCGGTGGTGCCGGTTATACGCGGGACTTCCCGGTGGAGCGGATGATGCGCGATGCGAAGATCACCCAGATCTATGAGGGCACCAACCAGGTGCAGCGCTTGGTCATGTCGCGCCAGCTACTGCGCTGAGTCGCGGCAGCTGGAGAGGCCGCCGGGAGGTTCTCCCGGCGGCTTGTCGCTGTCGGGCTCGTGTGGTGCGATCTAGCCTGTGACGAGGCGTTTCCTCAAATTTGGCGGGGGCTTCGCATTCGGCCGAGAGCAGCCCGTGGCTCCCGCCGGTGACGGCAGCCGGAACCCGGGCCTGGGTGTAGCCGTGTCAGGGTATCGCGCTACCTGTCGGAGGTGTGTGCGACAGTTGCTGCATCGGTATGCTCGGCGTCTCGCAGAGGTTTCTTTCGCGAGCCGACCGATAACCTGAGACGATGGTGTGCCCGCAACGAGCGAGGGGTACAGGGGAGAGGGAGTTGCTTATGACGCGTCGCGACGAAGGTCCGAGTAGTGCACAGGTGGAGCTCGCCGAGGGACAAATTGTAGAGCAATCCAAGCGAATCGACTTTTTTCTTACCGAATACTCCGTCGAATTACTGGCTCAAAAGATGCGCGACAATGAGTATGTCGTGCCCGCGTATCAGCGTGAATTCACCTGGGAGTCCGCGCGAAAGTCTAGGTTTCTTGAGTCATTGATCATGGGCTTACCTGTGCCATTCATATTCTTTTGGGAGATGCCTGATGGGCGCTTAGAAATCGTGGACGGATCCCAACGACTACGAACTATTCGTGAGTTCATTTTTGATGGATTTCGACTAGGCGAGCTTGAGCAGCTTACCGATGTTTCCGGATTCGGGTTCGATGATCTCCCTGAGTCTCGGCAGCGAAAAATTAAAAACCGCTCGGTGCGAGGAATCGTCTTAAATGAACACGCAGATGAAGCCGCGCGCCTAGATATGTTTGACAGGATAAACACAGGAAGCAAGATTGCCAACTATGCCGAGATCCGGCGAGGAGCGCTCGCTGGACCCTTCTTAAATTTGGTGGTCGAACTCTCAGGTTCGAAGTTGTTAGCCGACCTCGCGCCCATGTCCGAAAAAGCGAAGAAAGAGCGCGGATACGAGGAGCTGGTTACTCGTCTCTTCGCATACGGAGACGGGCTGGAAGAATACCGAGATCGCCCATCGGACTTCTTGTTCTCATACTCGAAGAAGATGAATGATGTCTTGACTTATTCACCTGAGACGGCGGACGTATATCGTCGACGCTTCCAATCGGTGCTCGAATTTGTTGATCGTAACTTCCCTTTTGGATTCAAGAAGATTCCTTCAGGCAGGGCCACACCACGGACGCGGTTCGAGTCGATTGCGATCGGTGTCGACTCAGCATTGTCGGAATTCCCGGAACTGGACGAGTATCCTCCAGAACGCCTTGAGGTCGACACCTGGATTAGCTCTGCTGAATTTCAGCATATCGTTAGCTCCGATGGGGCGAACGCCATATCTCGCTTGCGTGGCAGGATTGGCTACGTAAAAGAAAAGTTGGTGGCGTGTGTCGGGGACTAATCTCATTGAATTCTATGATGAACGATACGCGGAGATCGACGCATATCTTGTGTTCTTGCAGCACCTTGAGGAAGCGGCGCGTGCGGGCGTTCCGCGATTTAAGGGAACGGACGCGTATATAACGCCAACGCAGAAGAAGATCCTCAGTTCATGTTTGTACCTCCAACTGTATAATCTGGTGGAAGCCACCGTGGTCAAGTGTCTTGAAGCAGTTGTCGTTGCTGTGGAGAACGCTGAAAGGCGGCCAGAACAGCTTAGCGAAGAGTTACGGCGTGAGTGGGTTCGAAGTATTGCTCGCACTCATGTGGGTGACTTAGGTCCGCAGAAGCGCTTAGAGGCCGCCCTTGAGCTCTGTGAGCAAATATTAGGCCAAACGCCCATAAAAGATTTCAAAATTGAACCCGGTGGTGGCGGTAATTGGGATGATACGTCGATCGAGAAGGTCTGCGCACGTGTCGGGTGCGGGCTAGTAGTCTCGCCAAAGGTTAGGCAGGCCGTGAAGATGCAGGTCCGTGATGAGTTGGGGCCGCTGAAGTTGGTACGGAATCGTCGCAATGGTCTTGCTCATGGTTCGCTATCGTTTGTCGACTGTAGCGACGGCGTGACAGTGGCAGAGCTTAAAGCTGTCGCAACTGCGGTCGGTGATTATCTTCGCGATACGGCGAGTTCCTTTGTGAAGTTCATTGAATTGAAGGTCGTGAATAACAATGAGGTGAATTCGTGACGAGCGAAGTAGAAGCGCCCGAAATTCGTGCGGTTGATCTTTTCTGTGGTGTGGGCGGTCTAACTCACGGTCTGGCGCGTGCAGGTGTTAGCGTGGTGGCGGGGTTCGATATTGATCCGGCTTGTCAGTATGCCTATGAGGCGAACAATAGAGCGAGATTTATAACTCAAGATGTAGGGGAGCTAAACGCAGACGATGTGTCGGACCTGATCGTCGGCGGATCCTCCGTATCAATGATTGCTGGATGTGCTCCGTGTCAACCGTTTTCAACCTACAGTCGGGCGGGAAGAAGTAAGTCGCGCGCGGGCGACTGGCAACTTGTTGAGAAATTTGGACGGATAGTTAGCGAGGTCCAACCCGACCTGGTGACAATGGAGAACGTGCCTCAGCTCCTTGATCACCCAGTCTTTGGTGAATTTGTATCTGCCCTTGACGGATACAGTGTCAAGTGGACGATCGTCGAAGCGGTCCGGATCGGTGTGCCGCAGACGCGCAAGCGCCTGGTATTGCTTGCATCAAAGATGGGGGACTGCAGCCTCGAAATTCCTCAGCGTGGGACGAGGGCGAAGACGGTGCGGCAAGCAATTGGGCGGCTCCGTCCGATCGACGCCGGTCAGGCTGACCCCCTGGATCGTCTTCATGTAGCTCCTCGGCTGAGTGTGACAAATATGGAGCGAATCCGTCATTCGAAGCCTGGTGGGAGTTGGCGTGACTGGCCGACGGAGCTTCAAGCCGCGTGTCACCAGAAGCGAAGCGGAGCAACGTATCCGAGTGTGTATGGTCGCATGGCTTGGGATGCTCCAAGTCCAACAATAACTACACAGTGCTTCGGATACGGCAACGGCCGGTTTGGTCACCCCGAACAGGATCGCGCTATCTCGCTGCGTGAAGCGGCGATATTGCAAACCTTCCCAGCCAAATACAAGTTCGTTGCGCCTGATATGCCGGTCCGGTTCAACGTGCTTGGTCGCCTAATAGGCAACGCGGTACCAGTGCGTCTCGGTGAGGTAGTCGGCGAAGTGATGATCGCGCATGCTCGCAGATACGTAAAATTGCATGGCGAGCGCAATGGCTGACGGACTTAATTAGCTCGCGTGCAACTTGAAATATCGACCAGTATAAAGACATCGTCTGCAGCTCGAAATGGACTGTTTGGTGGCTCCCCACAGTTCAGGGTGTAGTCGGGTCTGAAGCCACCGGCTTCGAGGAATGATCGGGTGAGGTTAGGGAGCAGAGGGCCGAGTAACGCAGGTGCTCAAGGCGGCTGTTGACGGCTTCGGCGGGCCCTTTGCGGGTGCCGGACCGGTCGAAGTATGCGAGCGCGAGCACGTCCGCGGCCCGGTTGTTCACGCTCCACTGGACGCCGCGGCGGTACCGGTCTAATGCGTCGCTGGCCAACCCCACGACGTTGGATCGGGCGACCGAAGCCGCGGGCACAGGTGGCGTCAGACGTGTCGAAGTCTTCCGGATGTGGCGCGTAGGAACCCTCATCCTCGGGTCAGGTGCTGCAGAATGGTCGCGGAGTAGTTAGTCCCATGGACTACAGGAGGTCCGCGCCGACGCCGATAATGTGAAGTTCCATTGATAGTCAACCTGCGAGGGCATGGACAGTGATCACCACCGCGGCGAGGGCGCCCAGCACGGCGAGCGGGCTCAGGGGCTCGCGGCGTAGGGCAGCCCGTACCGCGAACGCGATCGGCACGATCCCGATCACCACGAAGTGACTGGTCTCGGCGATGGCGATGTACACGATGGCCACCAGCACGGCGACGATGCTGCACTGGTTGCGCGCCCAGGTGAACCAGGCCGGCCGACTCGGCGGGTACGCCTCGGTGACCGGTGCGAGTCGCGGGTCGCCGGGCGCCGCGGGGTAGACGCCGGGCTGCGGGTACCCGCCGTGCGGTCCCTGCCCGTCCTGCCAGTGCTGCTCGCCCTGCCACTGCTGCTGTCCGGGCTGCTGCCACGGTCCGGGGTTCGTCATGCGGTCAGTAGATCGCCTACCGCCAGGACTGCACTTAACGCCCGCTGAACCGCGCCCGCCATGCCCGGGCCGACCCGGCGCCCATGGCCCGGACGACCCGGGCCAAGATGGGGGAGTGGATCGACTGGTCGCCCTGCCCGGGACCCTCTGCCCGCCTGGGGTCTTCGACCGGCTCGCCGCCGAGACGGCGGACGCGGTATCCGTGGATGCGGTCTCCTGGCTCACCGAGCCCGGTCCGTGGGACGTGCCCAGCGTGGCCGAGCGTGTCGCGGCGCGGATCGGCGACGAGGGTCCGGTTCTGCTGGCCGGCCACTCCACCGGGGGCGCCATCGCCCTGCAGCTCACGATCACCCGTCCGGACCTGGTCCGCGGGCTGCTGCTGATGGACACCGGCGCCCACATGCAGGGGCACGGCGACGTCCGCGCGATCATCGACCGCATCGCTGCCGACTGGGGCGCCGACCTGCGGGCTGCGGTGCTGGACAGGTCCTTCCATCACGGACCCGACGACCAGACCCGCGTGCAGTGGCTGGCGTGGGCCGCAGCCGTGGACCGGCAGGCGGCGCTGGAGGTGCTGACCAGCCAGGCGGCCCTCGACCTGCGGCCGGGGCTGGGCGCGATCGACGTCCCGGTCGAGCTGGTGCACGGCGTGCACGATCGGGCTCGGCGCGTCGAGGACGCGCGGGAGCTCGCGGCCGCCATCCAGGGTGCCGAGCTCACGCTGCTGCCGGTCGGGCACAGCCCGATGTACGAGGCGCCGGCGGAGGTCGCCGCCGCGGTGCGACGACTGACGCAGCGGGTCCGGCGCAGGGCCGTGCGGGCGCCGCGGTAGCACCGCACCGAACGACTCTCAGGTCACGCGGGCCGTGGCCTTCTCCGTCTCGAACTTGGCCGTCAGCCGGTCGCGGTCCGGGTGGGCGACGTGGATCACCGAGGCCTCGGCGGCGAGGGGCGCCAGGAGGCCGTCGTACACGTCGCCGACGCCCGCCCACGTGCGCGTCGAGAGCACCCGGTCGCCGCGCGCGTAGCCGGCGGATGCTGCGAGCGCTGTCGCGCGTGCCACCACGAGCTCCACCGGGTCGCCGTCGAACGCCACGCCCGCACCCGCCGGCGTGAACGCGTCGGGGTGCGCCCGCACCTCGGTCGTGTAGTCGTCGATGCCGACGGGGAGCTCCCGCACAGCGAGCCCGAACGCATCGAGCCCGACGGCGAGGATCTCGTCACCGTCGGCCTCCGCGATGCGCTCGGGGGTGCAGAACGTGACCCGGCCCGATTCGCCGAACCGCACGTGCGTTCCGGCCCACCACGCGCCGAACAGGATGCCCGCGGTCTGCCAGTGCGCGGGGAGCAGCACACCCACCTCGTCACCCGGGCCGAGCCCGTACTGGTCACGCAGCAGGTTGGCGCATTTGGCGGCCCAGTTCGCCAGCGTCACACCCGAGAGTCCCATCCGGGCGCCGGTGGCGTCGTCGTACCAGGTGAAGCGGGGTGCCGCGGGCTCGGCGGCCACGATCGGACCGAGCAGCGCGTCGGTCACCGTCAGTCCACGCACGGGATGCCTCCGTCCTGGTCCGCCGAGAACGCGGGCCGGTTGAGGATCGACGAGTAGATGGCCGCCTCCGTCGGGTCGAGGGAGTTCGGGTCGGTCGAACTGCTCTCGTCCGAACCGCTGCTGTCGCTACCGGCCTTCCCCGGACCGGTGTAGCCGTCCTCGAGGATCACGCGCACGTGGCCTGCGGCGACCGACCGGTCGGCCTTGACCGGCAGCCCGCCCAGCTCCGCGGCGACGGCCTTGGCGCCCGCGTCCGAGGCGCTGCGCGCGGCGACGACACTGCCGGCCGCGATGTCGGTGTCGCGGGTATCGGCGTCGCCGACCGTGCCGCGGGCGTAGCCCTTCGCGGCCAGGTACTCGGAGACGGAGGAGGCGAGGCCGGCGGTCTGGCTGCCGTTGACCACGTCGACGGAGATGTCGCCGCGCTCGACCGCGGGCTTCGGTGCGCTGGTGGAGGTCGCGGGGTCACCCGAGTCTCCGCCGACCACGGCACCCGGGCCCAGCAGCGCGCGCGTGTACGCGTGCACCTGGTTGGGATCGACGACCACGATCGACTGCCCGTCGGGGCTGACCCCGTCGTCACGCACGACGGGGATCGTCGCGAACTTGATCGAGCCCGCCGACAGGTCGGCGAGCTGCCGCGCGAAGTCGATCGTGTTCCACTGGTCGTCGATCGTCACCGAGCGGTGCACGGCCGCCTCGAGCTGGTCGAGCTTGTTCGGGTTCGACAGCGTGCCCGCCGACAGCACCTTGTGCGCCAGCGACGCCATGAACTCCTGCTGCCGCACGATCCGGTCGAAGTCGCCGCGGGGCAGCCCATGCCGCTGGCGGACGAAACTCAGCGCCTGCGGCCCGTCGAGTGTCTGGAGGCCGCTTCGGAAGTGGGCCCCCGAGTAGACGTCGTTGACCGGGTGCTTGAGGCACACCTGCACGCCGCCGACGGCGTTCGTGAGCAGCGAGAAGCCCACCAGGCCGATCTCCGCGTAGTGGTCGACGGTGACCCCGGTCAGGTTGGCGACGGTCTCGATCAGGACGTCGCGACCCGCCTGGGTGGCGTCGTCGGTCGCCTGAGCGTCCGACTCACCCTGGTCCATCAGCTGCTGCTTCTTGGCCGCGTAGGTCGACCCGAACGCCGAGTTGATCTTGGCGTAGCCGATGCCGGGGATGTCGACCCAGGAATCGCGGGGGATGGACATCGCGGTCGCGGACCGGCCGTCGTTCGGGATGCGGATCAGGATGATGGTGTCGGTGTTGATACTGCCGTCGTCGACGCCGGCGTGCAGCTTGGCCAGTTCGGCCTCCGACATCGGGTTGCCCTGCGCGTCCACACGCGAGTCGGTGCCCACCAGCAGGATGTCGGTGGCGCCGTCGGGGGCGCTGCCGCGGGGGATCGAGACGCGTTTGACGGCCGATTCCAGCGAGTCGACCCGCGCCCACGCGTACCCGGTCACCAACAGCACGATCACGGCGAGGAACGCCACACACGCCATGCCCAGGATCGCGACGCCCTCGCGAGTCGGGGCGATCGAGTGGGCCGCGCCTGCGCTGCGTGAGGATCGGTCCCGCTGTGGCCGGCTGCGGCGGTACCTGCCGTGCCGGGGTGTCTCGGCACCGTCGGCCGCCTCCGCGAGCGGAGACTTCTCCCACGCCAGGCCCTGCCCAGCGCCGGGGTCGACGGTGACGCGGTGCGGCGCCGACCGGGCCCGGTGGCCCGGTGCTCCGGTGCTCCCCGTGGTTCGAGGACGCGGGGCCCCGTCGCCTGGCCTCGCCGCCCCGTCGCCTGACGCGGGACGGTCGGCACCGTCGCCGCCGAATCGGCGAGGCGGGGTCGGACGCGCCCCGCGGGACGCGCGGTCACCGGGCGAGCGCCGGTCTCCGGGGCTCCCACCGGGCCCAGAGCTCGGGCTGTCGGGCACCTGACGACTCCTCACGGTGTCTCTCGAACGGGTCACTGGCGCGGTCGAACCGCGCCTCGCTCCGGACCACGGTACTTGCCTCGCGATGTGGACGGCGAGAACTCCCCACGGTACGGCGCCGACGCGCGGTCGGTGGCGACCCGCGGTGTGATCCGAGGAGCACCCGGCCGCGGGCCGCGCCCCGGATGCAGGAACACGACCCGTCGGCCCGGTACCCTGTCGTCCGTGACTGACCCAGGGACCGATTCCGTACCCGAGGGACCGGAGATCGCCGTGGTGACCGTCACCTACTCACCCGGCCCGTATCTCGACGGTTTCCTCGCGAGCGTTCCCGCGGCGACCACCCGGGCGCCGCGGGTGCTGATGGCCGACAACGGCTCGGTCGACGGTGTCCCCGAGGCGGCGGCCGCGAAGTTCTCGTACGCGACGCTGCTGCGCACCGGCGCGAACCTCGGTTACGGCGGGGCGATCAATTTCGCCGTGGCACAGATCCCGCCCACCGTCGAGTTCGTCCTGATCGCCAACCCGGACGTGTCGTTCTCGCCGGGCGCGGTCGACGAGTTGCTCGCTGCGGCCCGGCGGCTGCCGGACGCGGGTGCGCTCGGCCCGTTGATCCGGGACCCGGACGGCACCGTCTACCCCTCGGCGCGGCAGGTGCCGAGGCTCACGTCCGGGGCCGGCCACGCCCTGCTCGGCACGGTGTGGCGGTCGAACCCGTGGACCACCGCCTACAAGCAGGCCGAGGCGGCTGTGACCGAGCGCGACGCGGGGTGGCTGTCGGGCTCGTGCCTGCTGGTGCGGCGTGCCGCCTTCGACGCGATCGGCGGCTTCGACGACCGCTACTTCATGTACATGGAGGACGTCGACTTCGGCGACCGCCTGGCGCGCGCCGGATGGCGCAATGTATACGTGCCGTCGGCGGAGATCGTCCACGCCAAGGGGCATGCCGCGGGGCGCGAGCCCGAGCGGATGCTGCCCGCCCACCACGCCTCGGCGTACCGCTTCTTCGCCGACCGGCATCCGGGCCCGGCGAGACTGCCGTTGCGCCTCGCGCTCCGGGCCGGGCTCACGGCACGCTCCCGCCTGACGGTGGCGCTGGCTCGGCGGGCCCGGCAGCGGGGCGACGCCGACCCGACGTAGCTGACCGACGCAGACCTGGCCAGATGCGCCCCAGACCTAGATGATCGTCTCCACCGCGAGAAACATGGACACCCGAGGAGAGTCAGTGACGGAGCAGATCGTGACCGGCGAGGGCCCGCTGGGCGATGTGGAAGCTGTGATCCTGGTGGGCGGTAAGGGCACCCGCCTGCGCCCGCTGACCCTGTCGGCGCCCAAGCCGATGCTGCCGACGGCCGGCAAGCCGTTCCTCACGCATCTGCTGTCCCGGATCCGCGACGCCGGCATCGAGCGGGTGGTGTTGGGCACGTCGTTCAAGGCCGCGGTGTTCGAGGACCACTTCGGCGACGGATCCGACCTGGGCCTGAGCATCGAGTACGTCACCGAGACCGAGCCGCTGGGCACCGGCGGCGGCATCCGCAACGTGCTGCCCAAGCTGCGCGCCGAGACGGTCATGGTGTTCAACGGCGACGTGCTGGGCGGCAGCGACCTCAAGGCGGTCGTCGCGACGCACCGCGAGAAGGACGCCGACGTCACGATGCACCTGGTGCGTGTCGGCGACCCGCGCGCGTTCGGCTGCGTGCCCACCGACGCGGAGGGCCGCGTCACCGCGTTCCTCGAGAAGACGCAGGACCCGCCGACCGACCAGATCAACGCCGGTTGCTACGTGTTCCGCCGCTCGGTGATCGAGGAGATCCCGGCGGGGCGCGCGGTGTCGGTGGAGCGCGAGGTGTTCCCCGCGCTGCTGGGCGCGGGCCGCCGGCTGTACGGGCACGTCGACTACGCGTACTGGCGCGACATGGGTACGCCGGAGGACTTCGTCGCGGGCAGCTCGGACCTGGTGCGTGGCATCGCACCGTCGTCCGCGCTGGACGGATCGCACGGCGAGTCCCTCATCCACCCGGGCGCGTCCGTGGCGCCGGGCGCGTTGGTGATCGGCGGCTCGGTGGTCGGCCGCGGCGCGGAGATCGGTGCGGGCGCACGCGTCGACGGCGCCGTGATCTTCGACGGCGTCCGGGTCGAGGCCGGCGCCGTCGTGGAACGCTCGATCATCGGCTTCGGCGCCCACGTCGGACCCCGGGCACGGCTGCGCGACGCGGTGATCGGCGACGGTGCCTCGATCGGTGCGCGCTGCGAGCTGCTGCACGGTGCGCGGGTGTGGCCAGGCGTCGACATCCCGGACGGTGGCGTCCGGTTCTCGACCGATGTCTGAACGGGTGTTCCACCGCTTCGTGGCGATGGGTGACTCGTTCACCGAGGGCGTCGGCGATCCCGACCCGACGGGTACTCACGAGTACCGGGGCTGGGCGGACCGGGTCGCCGAGGTGCTGGCTACGCGGGCCGACGACTTCGGCTTCGCCAACCTGGGCGTGCGGGGCAAGCTGCTGCGGCAGGTGATCGACGAGCAGCTCGCGGACACCCTCGCGATGCGCCCCGACCTCGTCACCGTGTACGCGGGCGCCAACGACCTGATCCGCCCGCAGGTCGACATCGACGCCCTGGTCGAGGAGTACGACGCGATGATCGCCGAGCTCGCGGCGAGTGGCGCCACCGTCGTCCTGTGGACCGGCGCCGACACGCACGGCGGCGGCATCTTCGGTGCCCTGCGCGGCCGGTTCGCCATCTATAACGAGTTGGTCCGCGAGGTCGCCGAGCGGCGCGGCTGCCTGCTGGTCGACTACTGGCGGATGCGGGACTACCGCGACGCCCGCCTGTGGGAGTTCGACCGCATGCACATGTCGACCGCCGGGCACGTCCGGATGGCTATCGAGGTACTCGACGTGATCGGCGTGCGACACGCCGTGACGCCGGTCGATCTGGGGCCCGCGCCCGTGCTGACCCCGGCCGAGGAACGGGCCGTCAAGCGCAGGTGGCGGCGCGATTTCGCCTTCCCGTGGGTGATGCGCCGCGTGCGCGGCATCTCCACCGGCGACGGGCGTCCGCCCAAGTATCCGGACCTGACGGTGCCGGTCATGGCACCCCGCGACTGACACCTGCGTGAATACCCGCCCTCCAGGCGCCGCGGCGGCGCAGGATGCCCTGGTGACGCGATGCAGGGCCCGACGGTGACGGGCCGCCCGGACGGTCGCGCGCAGACGCGCGCCCGCATCGTCGGCGCCGTGTTGGACTGGGCGGCCGAGTCGGGCATGGGGCGGGTGTCGATGGATGGCATCGCGCGCCGGACGCGACTGGCGCGCGCAACGCTGTACCAGCACTTCCCGGGCCGGGACGCGCTGGTACAGGCGGCGATCCGCGCCGAGCTCGACCGCTTCTACCTGGAGGTCGACCGGTTCGCGAGCCGCCTCGACGGCAGCACCGAGCGCATGGCGGCGACCTTCGGCTTCGCCTATGCCTACCTGCTGGGACACCCGATCCTGGAGCGTGCGTTGGCGATCAATCCACAGCCGCTGATATCGCACATCATCGGCGACTCACCGACGCTCGCGGAGGGTCGCCGGTTCTTCCTGCGGGAGATCCGGCGCGGTGAGTACCGCGCGGATGCGGACGTGGACGCGCTCGCCGACTTCGTGGTGCGTCAGCTGCATTCGCTGGTCTTGGCGCCGCCTCCGGGGGCCGATCGGCAGACCCGCGAGCAGCGGGTCGCGGCGGGGAGCGCGTACGCGGAGCGGTTCATCGTGCCGATCCAGCGCGGGTATCTCGCGGACGACACCGATTAGTGGCGTCTCCCGCGTCGGCGAACATCGAGTCGGCCGACGGTTCGGACGCTGACCGGCGAGCGCCTCCCCGAGGAGCGGCTGGACGGTCGATCAGCCTATGCACCGTCGGTAAGCGCCTGAGGATGTTTCCACTGACAGACACTCCGATATAGACAGTTATTGAAAAGTGTCTACTGACGGGGTTACCTTCGTCACATGACCTCCGAAGCAGTATCCCCGGGGCGGACGCGCGACGATGTCGCGGCCCGCCTGCTCGGCGGCTCGGTCCGCCGCTCCTACGCGCCCGTCGTGGACATCGACTGGGATGCGCCCCTCGTAGCGGGCAGGTGGTTCCTGCCGCCGGAGATGTGCACGCTGTACGGCACCGACCTGTGGGACTCGCTGTCACAGGACCAGCGCATCGAGCTGTCCCGGCAGGAGCTGGTGAACCTGCTGTCGATGGGCGTGTGGTTCGAGAACCTGCTCAACCGTCTGCTGCTGCGACAGCTGCTCGACGCCGATCCCACCGCCCGGGACGCCCACTACTCACTCACCGAGATGGGCGACGAGTGTCGTCACATGGTGATGTTCGGCCGGGTCATCGACCGGGTCGGCGCGCGTCCCTACCGTCTGCGCGGCTGGCAGCGCGCGGTGGTCAAGTACCTGCTGCCGCTGCTGATCCGCGGGGCGGCCGTGTGGGTCTTCGCGCTGGTCGGGGAGGAGATCTTCGACGCCCAACAGCGCGCCATCATCGGGGGCGACACCGAGCAACTGCAGCCCATCGTCGTGCGCCTGATGCAGATCCACGTCGCCGAGGAGGCCAGGCACATCGGCTACGCCCGCGACGGTGCGCGGCGCGGCGTGGCCACCCGCAGCCGGGTCCAGACGCTGGTCGCCGGCAACCTGCACGCGGCCGCCGCGTACGGCTTCCGATACCTGTTCGCGAACCCGCGCATGTACACGCGGGTGGGGCTGGACGGGTGGCCCACGTATCGCGTGGCGATCACCAACCCCAACCACGTCGCCGCCAAGCACGACGGTTTCCGCGGGCTCGGTCAGTTCCTCTCCTCGGTCGGGCTGATGGGGCCGGTGGCGCGTCGCGCGTGGCGGAAGACGGGCTTCTGGAAATGACGCGGCTGCTGGTCGTGACCCGCGGCCGCGCGCCCGACCTCGCGGGGCACGCCGCGACGGTGGTCGATCCGGTCGCGGCCGGCTCGCTGGCGTTCGACCCCGGATCGGATACCTGGTCATGGTCCGGCGGGACGGCGGCTGCGGTGCTCGTGTGTGGCGCCGAGGTGGCCGTCGGCGTCCCGCGGATATCCGGGCAGCCGGCCGCGCCCGGCACCGTCGGGCCCGGCGCTGCGGACGCCTACCTGGGTGTGCTGGTCGACGGCGTGCCCAACGTGTTCGTCGTCGACCCGGCGGATACGGCCCGGCTGGGGTTCGTCCACACATGCCTCGCGTGGATGGCCGCCGAGGGCGCGACGCGGATCACCTCGCGCCCGGCCGTGACCGCGGATCGCGGGGTGCTCGCGCACACCGAGCGCAGGCTGCGGCGGCCGGTGCGCGAGGAGGTCGACCTGTCCGACGCGTACCTGCGCGACGACGGTGTCTGGGCCGGACCCGCGCGTCTCGCCGCGGGCGCCACGGAGCGCACCGCCCCGGTCCGGCTCGCCGGGCACTTCGAACCGCTCGACGGGCGCTACCACTGGTACGGCACCATCGACGACCCGGCCGTGGGCGCCGAGTTCAAGGCGTTCAAGCGCGGCACCGTGACCCTCGCGGTGGACGGCTGCCCGGCGGTATCCGCGGCGGTCACCGATCGGACCGGGTGGGGCACCTACCGCGTCGAGGGGATCGGCGCCCCACCGTTCCCCATGGCCGGTTGATCCCCATGGCCGGTCGACCGGATCGGCGTTGACATGGTTTCCCGATCGGGAAATAATTTCCAGGTATGGACGACAACGCATTCACGCCATCTGTCTGCTACCACGACCGCCCTGCGATGCTCGACTGGCTCGAGCGGGCCTTCGGCTTCGAGATCACCCTGGCGATCGACGGGCCGCCCGACGAGCCGGCCATGGGCCATTACGAGATGAGCTGTGCCGGCGTGGGCCGCATCATGATCTCCGGTGAGTGGGCCGATTGGACCAGGAGCCCGGCCGGGGTCGGTGGATCCAACACCCAATGGGTCCATGTGCAGTTGCCGGGCGACATCGACGCGCACTGCGCGCGGGCCCGCGCCGCGGGCGCCCGCATCGTCGCGGAGCCGGACGACCAGTTCTACGGCGATCGCACCTACCGTGCCGTCGATCCCGAGGGGCACCACTGGACGTTCGCGATGCACGTGCGCGACGTCACTCGGGCGGAAGCGGAGGCGACGCTCGGACAGTCGATCAGCGCACCCGGATGGGCGTGACGGCGCCCGCGCGATTCCCGTCGGACGCCGGCGACGGACCACCGCCTGCGGGGGTCGACGACGCCTTCGCCGCGCTCGCGGACCCGGTGCGGCGTCGGGTCGTCGAACTGCTCGCCGAACGGCCGTACCGGGCGGGGGAACTCGCAGCCGCCATCGGGACGTCCCCGTCGACGCTGAGCAAACACCTCCGGGTGCTGCGGACGCGGGGCCTGGTGCAGGAGACCCACCCCGAGTTCGACGCGCGGGTACGGATCTTCCACCTGCGGTCCGCGCCGATGGTGGAGTTGCGGAACTGGCTCGCGCTTGCGGAGCGGGGGTGGACGGAGCAGCTGACGGCGTTCGCCCGGCATCTGGCCGAGGACGGGCAGGGCGCCGGACCGGACGCCGATGGGACCGGGGTCGACCCGTGACCGGCTCGCGCGTGATCGTCGCGCTCCGGGTGCCCGCGACACCGACCCGCGCGTTCGCGGCGTTCACCGAGGGGATCGCGCAGTGGTGGCAGCCCAACGGTCTGTTCCAGTTCGCCATCGGGCGGACGGGGACGCTCGTCTTCGAGCCGGGGCCCACCGGTCGGCTCGTCGAGACCTACCCCGGCGGCGACCTCGTGGAGATCGGTCGCGTCCGTGTGTGGGATCCGCCGCGGCGCCTGGTCCTCGGCTGGCGACAGGCGGGCTTCGCCCCCGACGAGCAGACCGAGCTCCGGGTGACCTTCGACGACGTGTCCACCGGTGCGGCGCCCTGCACCCGCGTCACGGTCGAGCACATCGGGTGGGACACCATCGCGGCGTCCGGAGCGGCACGCCACGGCTTCCCTCTGCGCGAGCTGCAGCTGCGGTTCGCGCAGTGGTGGCGTCTGCTACTGGGCGGCCTCGGTGAGGTCGCCGATCCCGCTACTCGGACGAATCCGCGGTGACCGATTTCGCCGCGGCGAGCAGCCCGCCGCCCAGCGGGACGACCACCGGCAGCAACCGCTCGTCCTCGGCGATCAGCCGGGTGGCCTCGCGCGCGGCGAGCACCTCGTCGTCGTCGGCGTCACCGTCGGCGATCCGGCCGCCCGCGGAGCCGATGTTCAGTACGACCACGCCGCCGGGGCGCGCGAGCCGCACGGCCTCCGGCACGTACCGGGCGTGGTCGGTGGGGTCCCCGTCGATGAGGATGAGGTCGTACGAGCCGTCGGCGAGCCGGGGCAGGACGTCCAGCGCGTGCCCGTTGATCAGGCGGGTGCGGCTGGCGGGCAGCCCTGCCTGCGCGAAGCCCACCTTGGCGGCGGACTGGTACTCGGCCTCGGAGTCGATCGTGGTGAGCACGCCGTCGGGTCGCATGCCGGACAGCAGCCACAGCCCACTGATGCCGGCGCCGGTGCCCACCTCGACAACCGAGCGCGCGCCGCTGACGGCGGCGAGCACCGAGAGCATCGCGCCCACCGCGGGTGTCACGGCGTCGACGCCCAGGTCGGCGGCGCGTTCCCGGGCCGACGCCATCGCGGCGTCCTCGACGATCGCATTCTCGGCGTAGTCGACGAGCGCGGCGGACTGGGCGGCTGAGCTGCGGTTGGGCACGTGTCGAGGGTAGTCGGTCGCGTGTGTGGGGGCGGTGTGTCGGGCGGCTCGCGCCAAGAAGTTTAGTCATTCGAATGGAATCACAGGTTGCGCACAGATCGCTATCAGTGCCGGCACAAACCGATCCGAGAAGGTCATTGCAATGCATCACGACCCGGTCCGGGAACAATTCCTGTGTGCCGGGAGTTCAGGTGGGTAACGTGTCTCGGCTTCGTATGCCGGGACCGAGGGGAGGGTGCCATGGCGCGCTACGCCGGGTTCGACGACGCGGCCGGCTCGCGCGAGGCCGCCGCGGGCGACGCGGTGGGTACAACGGCGCCGGAGCGCGTCGGCACGGCCGCATTCGACGCGGGGGAGGCGTCGGCACTGCCGTCGTGGGACGAGTTGGTCCGTGAGCACGCCGACCGCGTGTACCGGCTGGCGTACCGCCTGTCGGGTAACCAGCACGACGCGGAGGACCTCACGCAGGAGACCTTCATCCGCGTCTTCAAGAGCCTCAGCAGCTACGAGCCGGGCACCTTCGAGGGGTGGCTGCACCGCATCACCACCAACCTGTTCCTGGACATGGTGCGCCGGCGTGGCCGCATCCGCATGGAGGCCCTGCCCGAGGACTACGACCGGGTGCCCAGCAGCGAGCCCGACCCCGAGACGGTGTACGACGACGCCAACCTCGGCGCCGACCTGCAGCGCGCCCTCGACTCCCTGGCCCCCGAGTTCCGCGCAGCGGTGGTGCTGTGCGACATCGAAGGTCTGTCCTACGAGGAGATCGCCACGACGCTGGGCGTCAAGCTCGGCACCGTCCGCTCGCGGATCCACCGCGGCCGGCAGGCGATCCGCGAGGCGCTCGCGGGGGCCGGCCACACCAGCGGTGCCTCGCTCGCCGGCAACGCCTGACGACTCCTGCGCGGCGCGTCGGTTCCCCGCCGTTCCCGGGTGTCGGGAACCGTTCTCGTCAGCCGTTCGTTGACACTTCGATTGACGTATTGTGTGCTGACGGCCAGAGGTCGCGGTCTGTAGGTGGGAGGTGTGGTCGTGAGCGAACCAGGACGGCTCGATGATCCTGACGGCGCGTCGCGCCAGTACCTCGGCGAAGGATTCCGGCGAGTGCTGTCGCGGATGCCCCTGCGTGGCCTGCCGGACCGTACCCAGCCGGACGAGGGCTCGGGCCCAGCGGGCCCACGCCGTTTCTCCTCCACCCAGCACCTCGCGTTCGAGGCGGTCGTCGCGTACGTCGACGGCGAGCTGCGGATGAACGCGCATATGCGCGCCGCTACGCACATCGCCGAGTGCCCCCTGTGCGCCGCGGAGGTGGACGCGCAGCGCCAGGCCCGCACGATGCTCCGCGAGTCCGGTGAGATCAGCGTCCCCCGCCACCTGCTGGGCGCCCTGTCCCAGATCCCGAGCGCCTTCGACGCGCCGGAGTTCCCCACGTACCAGCCGTTCGAGGAGCCGGGTGCCCGGCGTGCCGAGGCTGGGAAGCGGGGCCGACGCAGGTCGCGTGGGTAGATTCGTCTAGGTGACGTCCGAGCAGAGCCCGCCCGACGAGAACCGACCCGGCGCCCGCCCGGAGGATGCGGTGGGTGCATCGCCCGCCCGGGGGGAGGACCGCGACCAGGGCCGCCCACGCCTCGACCCGCGGCCCACGGCCCGTCCCGCGGTGTCCGACGGTGACCGCGCCGTCTTCGGGCGCCCTGCCGGCGTGCAGGGATCCTTCTCCTCGGAGTCGGCTGCTGCCGCCGCGCGCGCCACCGCTGGGCCTCGACCGGAGCTCGGTCCACCCGACCCCGTGCTGCGGGAGGCGTTCTCCCGGCCCGCCGGGTCCACCGAGGTGCTGCAGCGCGATCCGTACGCGCTGCCGCTGCCCGACGGTGACGACGCCCCGCCGGTCACGGACCCGTGGCGCGACACCGAGTCGGTCGCGGTGCTGGGCGCGCCCGGCC
>NZ_BAABFR010000100.1:0-17622 GCF_039541155.1 Tsukamurella soli | reverse complement strand
GTACACGTTGCTCAGCGGCTTCACGGCGTCGCGCGTCGTGACGAGCACACGCAGCACTGCGGCCGGCAGTTCCTCGCGGGCGGTCCGACGCGACACCTCGGTCGGTGCCTTCCCTGCGCCGCGGTCGGCGCGGGGTCGTCGAGGACCAGCGGCTCGCGCAGCGGGACGTCGAACTGCACGGGTCCGGCGTTGCCGCTGCGGGCCCCCCGGGCCGCGGCGAGGACGCGA
Organism: Tsukamurella soli; assembly: GCF_039541155.1. NCBI lineage: Bacteria > Bacillati > Actinomycetota > Actinomycetes > Mycobacteriales > Tsukamurellaceae > Tsukamurella > Tsukamurella soli. The sequence goes on along the minus strand of NZ_BAABFR010000100.1, from coordinate 17,394 downwards.
CACACGGCGCTGCGCCATTGCGAGTTGCGGTCGAGGCCCGGCTCGGCCAGGCCGAGGCTGATGGCGGCGCGGACCTGGGTGCCGAAGATGCCGAACTGCTCGACCGTCTGGTTGGCCCCGGAGCCGAGCAGCTCGTAGGGCCGGTTGGCGCTGATGACCACAAGCGGGACACGCGCGTAGTTGGCCTCGAACACCGCGGGGCTGAGGTTGGCGACGGCGGTGCCCGACGTCATGATCACCGCTACCGGGCGGCGGGTGGCCGCCGCCATCCCCACCGCGAGGAAGCCCGCGCTGCGCTCATCGATCCGGACGTGCAGCCGCAGGTCGCCGCGGGCGTCGGCCGCGTGCACCGCGAACGACAGCGGCGCGTTGCGCGAGCCGGGGCACAGGACCACGTCCGTCACCCCGCCGCGCACGAGCTCGTCGACGATCACGCGCGCCTGCAGGGTGGAGGGGTTAGGGCGCAGCGAGGAACGAGCGGAGTCCGCAACCCCTCCCATGGACGGAGCGGGGTTCGACTCGCTCTGATCGGCGGTACTCACCCGGCCCACAGTAATCGCCCGGCTCACGCCCCCACGTCACCCGCCAACGCGAGCAGCACCGGTACCGCGAGGCGCAGGACCCCGCGTTCGAGGTCGCTGAGCCGGTCGGCCATCGCCGCGTCGAGCCACTCGTCCCGAGCGAGGCGGTCCTGCTCGACCAGCCGGGCACCGGCGTCGGTGAGCTCCACGAACTGCCGGCGCCGGTCCACCTCGTCCTGCCGCCGGCTCACCAGGCCGCGCTCGGTGAGCACGTTCACCGACAGGGTCAGCGACTGCCCCTTGACCTTGAAGTACTCCGCGAGCTGGGCGGGCGTCGCGGGTCCGGCCCGGTCCAGATAGCCGAGCAGAACGAACTGGGTCTGGGTGAGGCCGCTGGGCCCGCGGTGGCCGCGGAGCTCGCGATTGAGGGCATTGACCGCGATGCGCAGATCCGTTGCGTCCGACATACCAAGATAATACTTGCCATCTATTCGTGTATGCCGTTTTGACACCGAATAATGGCAAGTAGATACTTTGTTTATGCGCTGGGGGATGACGATCCGATGGATGAGCTTGGCAGTCGTCTCCGTGGCCGTCGGCGCGGGCCTGCAGGCGCTCGGCATGCCGAGCGCGATGCTCTTCGCAGCCCTGGCGTGCGCGATCGGCTTCGCCCTCAGCGGCCGCGCCCCGGCCCGGATCCCCCGGCCCGCGCAGCTCACCGCGCAGGGTGTCCTCGGGTGCTACATCGGCACGATGATCCAGTCGCACACCCTCAGCACGCTCGGCTCGCGGTGGCCCGCGGTGTTGGCCGCCGGCTTCGTCACGCTGCTGCTGTCGGTGATCGCAGGCGCGCTGCTCGGCCGCCACCGTGACACCGACTCGCTGACCGGATCGCTGGCGCTGGTGGCCGGCGGCTCGTCCGGCCTCGTGGCGATCACCCGCGAGCTCGGCGGCGACGAGCGCACGGTCGCGGTGATCCAGTACCTGCGGATCGTGCTCGTCACGCTCACCCTGCCCGCGGTCGCGGCGCTGTACCCGCACCCGCCGGGCGCCGCGATGGGCACCGCCGTCATCGCCGATCGGCCCTGGTGGGCGGACGTGCTGTTCACCGTCGGCTGCGTCGCGGTGGGCGTGACGGTCGGCCGGCTCACGCATCTGCCCGCCGGCGCGCTGCTCGGCCCGCTCGTGCTGTCGGCGGCCGTCGGGTTGTGGGGCGTCGCCCCGGGTCTGACGGTGCCCGGCCCGCTGGTCGCCCTCGGCTACCTCGCGATCGGCTGGCAGGCCGGCCTCGGCTTCACCCGGGAGTCGCTGGCGCACCTCGCGCGCCTGCTGCCGTGGGCGGTCGGACTGATCGTCGCCCTTGGCGCGGCATCCGCGGCGCTGGGCCTGGCGCTGTCGGCCGCGACCGGCACCAGCGCGCTCGACGGCTACCTCGCCACCACCCCCGGCGGGCTGTACGCAGTCCTCGCCGTGGCGGCCTCGTCGAACGTCGACATCACCTTCGTCGTCGCCGCCCAGATCACCCGCGTGGTGCTCATGCTGTTCCTCGCCCCGTGGGCGGCCCGCGGCTTCAGCACCTGGCGTGCCCGCCACGCCGAGGCCGACTCTCCCGACACGGCGCACGCCCGGGCGTGACGGGCCACCCACCCGCGAACGCGGGGACGGCCCGTCGGCGCGACTAGCCTGGGCGACATGTCCCGCGAATTCGACGTCATCGTGTTCGGCGCCACCGGCTTCGTCGGTGAGCTCACAGCCCGCCATCTCGCCCGCCACGCACCCGACGACGTGCGGATCGCCCTCGCCGGCCGCACCGAGGCGAAGCTGGCGCAGGTCCGCTCCCGGATCGGGGGCCGCGCCGCGCGCTGGCCGCTGATCACCGCCGACGTCGACTCCCCCGCCTCGCTCGACGCGATGGCGGCGCGCACCACGGTGCTGTGCAGCACGGTCGGCCCCTACGCCCTGTACGGCGAGACGGTCGTCGGCGCCTGCGTGAACGCGGGCACGCACTACACCGACCTCACCGGCGAGGTCCTGTTCGCGCGGCGCAGCATCGACAAGTTCCACGAGCAGGCGGTGGCGGCAGGCGTGAAGATCGTGCACTCGTGCGGGTTCGACTCCATCCCATCCGATCTGGGGACGTGGCTGCTGTACGACCGGGCGCGGTCCGACGGTGCCGGCACGCTCGGCACGACGACCCTGGTCGCGTACGTCAAGGGCGGCGCGAGCGGCGGCACCGTCGCCTCCGCGGTGGGGCTGATCGACGAGGTGACGGCCGACCGGGACGCGCGGCGGATCGCGATGGGCCCGCACTCGCTGACCACGGACCTGCAGCGGGAGTCCCCGAAGCAGCCGGCGGATGTGGCCGTGATCGCCGGCGCAGACGTCGACCCCGAGCTGACGGGCTCGCTGGCGCCGTTCTTCATGGCGCCGTACAACACGCGCGTGGTGCGCCGCTCGAACGCGCTGCTCGACTGGGCGTACGGCCCCGACTTCCGGTACCGCGAAGCGATGGCGGTGAGCCGCAACGCGATCCTGTCGACGGTCGGGTCCTACAGTGTGCTGGCCGGGTTGGGCCTGGGTGTCGCGGCGATCGCGGCCAAGCCGCTGCGACCACTGCTGAACAAGGTGCTACCCAAGCCGGGCAGCGGCCCCAGCGAGCGGTCGCAGGCCGCGGGCCGGTTCACGATGGACGTGTACACCGCCACCACCTCCGGCCGCCGGTATCGCGCGCGCGTCGCCGCCCACAAGGACCCCGGCTACTCCGGAACAGCGGTGATGCTCGGCGAGAGCTCGCTGGCCCTGGCGCTCGACGGTGACACGGCCCGCGGCGGCGCCCCCCTGCCGAACCGGTCCGGCGTCCTCACCCCGGCCGTCGCGCTCGACGGTGTCCTCGCGGAGCGCCTGCGCGCGCGGGGATTCACGGTGGAGGTCACCGAGCGGGCCTGAGCCCGGAACGAGTCAGTCGGGACGCCCCAGCACGTCCACCGCGTGCAGCAGGCCCGGGAACCACCAGGCGACACCGTCTCGGCCCACCATCGCGACGTGCTCGACGGCGGCGCCGGCGCCGCGGAGTCCGGCAGCGTATCGCCCCGCCCACGGGCGCGATCCGTGCACGAGGACCCGACGGCCCGCGCCGTCGCCGGGCACGGGCAGCGGCCCCGACGGGGACTGCACCACCGCCGCGTCCACCAGGTCGGGACGGTCGGCGAACACCACCGCGGCGGCCGCGGTACTACCACCCTGACCTGCGACGACGGTGACCGGCCGGGGCATGAGCCCGCGCGCGCGGCCCCACGCGGCGATCGCGCCCTCGACCAGTCGCGTCGCCTCGTCCGGGTCGGCATCGCCGCACACGGCCACGGCGTCGACGTCCGGCGGCAGCGCGGCGCCGAGCGGCAGGCGGGACCAGACGTCACCGTCGAACGCGATCAGCAGGGCGCGCGGGACGGCGGAGCCGAGGCGGACCCGGCACCGCCGGCCGCCGCCGAGGTCGTCCGGGCACCAGCGGCCACCGTCGGGCCCCCACGCCGGCCAGTGCGCCCAATCGGGTGCGCCCGGCATCACGAGCACCGACGCCTCGCCCCCGTCGAGGGCGGGCAGCCGCGGGACGCCGCGCGCCCGATCGGGACGCGCGCGGCGGCCGAGCTCGGCGTCGTCGGGAAGGTCCGTATCGGGGTGGCATTCGGCGTAGCGGTACGCGACCACGGCGTCCTCGGGCAGAGACTCCGTGCGCCACCACAGCCCGCCGCCGGCGGGCTGCATCAGTGCGAACCCGGAACCGTCGACGGACAGCAGGGGCCAGCGACCGCGCGGGGCGCGGCGCACGAAGGTCACGTCGCGGTGGGTGCCGATCGGATCGCCGAGGATCGGCCCGGTGCAGTCGTCCTCGAGCACGAACGGCGGCACCGACTCCGTATGCGTGCCGACGGTGACGGTCGGCTCACCTCCGGCGTGATCCCACTCGACCCGCATGGCCACCCTCTCGCCCGAGACCGCACAGGTTGCGGTCACCTAAAAAAGGCTAGCCTCACTTGCCCGTGCGCTGTCAAGCCGGTGTGGCTCACTCCAGCAACGCGTCCTCATCGTGCTCGAGTTCGACCTCGGCGGACAGGTCGAGCGACCGCGCACACAGCCAGTAGACGACGGAGGTCACGGCCAGCCCCACCAGCCACGCGATGTCGACGCCACCGAGCGCTCTGGCCGCAGGGCCGACGTAGTTCACCGGACCCAGGCCCTGCAACACCATGAACGGGATCTCGACGGCGAACCCGACCGCGTAGGCGACAAGACCTCGCCACGCCCACGTCCCGTACAGACCGTTCGGCTTGAAGAACTCGACGATCGCGTAGTGCCCCTTGCGGACCAGGAAGAAGTCGACCAGGTTGGTGGCGGTCCACGGCACCAGTAGGTACAGCATCAGGGTCAGTGCGACCTCCACCGTCTGCACCGCACCGCCGCTGATCGACTCGGCGACGGCGAACCACACCACGGCCAGCACCAACACCGCGATCACGCGCGATCGGGGGCTCGGCTTGAACGAGCGGAAGCTGTCGATGATGGTGAGCACCGTCAGCGCCCCGCCATAGGCGTTCATCCCCATCGTCGCGACCAGGGCGAGCACCGACAGCAGGGCGACGATCGTGCCCAGGTACGGCACCACGTTGTCGCCCGCAGTCTGCAGACCGGCCAGGCCGTCGGTGGCGCCGAGTCGGATCGCCATCCACGCGCCCAGCACCATCAGCCAGATCGCCGCGATCGACGCGCCGCCGAACACCGAGGCGATCACGCCGGACGAGCGAGTCGTGACGGGCAGGTAGCGCGAGTAGTCGGACACGTAGGGCGCGTAGGTGATGTTGTACGCGGCGGCGGCGGAGAGCTGCGCCATGAACGCGACCCAGGTGAAGGCCCCGGGGTGGCCGTGTGTGGCGCCGCCGCCGAAGCCCAGCAGCACGCCGACGGTGACGACGGTCATCAGCGGCAGCGCGACCGCCAGGATCCACCGGAACACCCGGTGCACCCAGTCGTGGCCGAAGATCGCCAGCAGTGCGGCGGCGACGGCGGAGATCACGGCCACCACCTGGGCATTCCAGTGGAACGTCGCCTTGAGCCCGGAGCCGAGCAGCACCTGGTCGGCGATATTGAACGCGACGTAGGTGAACAGCGTCGCGGCCAGCGGGATCACCACGCCGCGGTACCCGAACTGCCCACGGGACTGGATCATCTGCGGTAGTCCCAGGTGCGGCCCCTGCGAGGCGTGGAACGCCATGAACAGGGTGCCGATCACGATCCCGACGACCACGGCGACCGCGGTCCAGCCGAGCGAGAGCCCCATGCTCGGGCCGATGAAGCCGATCGGGATCGAGAAGTACTGGAAGTTGCCGTTGAACCACAGCGGCAACTGGTGCCACAGCTTGCCGTGTCGCTCGTCGTGCGGCACCCAGTCGATGGACCGGGTCTCGATCAGGCCTGCGCCGGGATTGTCGGCCATGGCGTTCCTCGCCTCTCATTGGATACGGGACCGGTACGACGGAAGCGCCCTGTGTCTCGGGTCACAATTCTGAACTCGAGTGTCCTATGTGTCAACCCTTGTTTCCTGAATAGACACTCTGGTGTTTTCAGCTCGTGTAGGTGTCGACCCGGCGACGGGCCACGTGCTCGACGTAGAGCACGAACGGAGGCCTCTGCATCCCTACCTCCCAGGGCGTAACGGGAATCGTAGGGTCACCGCCGACGATCCGCTCGGTGAGCGAGGCAGCGCCGTATCACCGCAGGTAGGCGGCGATCATGTGGGCCGTCGTGGACGCCGTGACGGCGACAGTAGAGTCGTCCGGGTGACGTTCAACCCCGAGCTGTGGAACCCCGTCGCCGGCTTCGACGACCTCACCGACATCACCTACCACCGGCACAAGACGCAGGGCACCGTGCGCATCGCGTTCGACCGACCCGAGGTGCGCAACGCGTTCCGGCCGCACACCGTGGACGAGCTGTACCGCGCGCTCGACCACGCGCGGCAGTCGCCGGACGTCGGCGCGGTGCTGATCACGGGCAACGGACCGGCGCCGAAAGACGGGGTGTGGGCGTTCTGCTCGGGTGGCGACCAGCGGATCAGGGGGCGTTCGGGCTACCAGTACGCCACCACCCACGACTCGGACGTGGCTGCGGCGGGTGTCGAGGGCGTCGACGAGGCGCGGGTGAAGGCGGAGGGCGGCCGCCTGCACATCCTGGAGGTACAGCGTCTGATCCGGACGATGCCCAAGGTGGTCATCGCCGTGGTGAACGGCTGGGCCGCCGGCGGCGGCCACAGCCTGCACGTGGTGTGCGACCTCACCCTCGCCAGCCGCGAGCACGCGCGGTTCAAGCAGACCGACGCCGACGTGGGCAGCTTCGACGGCGGCTACGGCAGCGCGTATCTCGCGAAGCAGGTAGGCCAGAAGTTCGCGCGGGAGATCTTCTTCCGCGGACGCGCCTACTCGGCGCAGGAGATGCACGAGATGGGCGCGGTCAACGAGGTGATCGACCACGACCGGCTCGAGGACGTGGCGCTCGAGTGGACCGCCGACATCCTGGGCAAGTCGCCGCAGGCGCAGCGGATGCTCAAGTTCGCGTTCAACCTGCTCGACGACGGACTGGTGGGCCAGCAGTTGTTCGCCGGCGAGGCCACCCGCCTCGCGTACATGACCGACGAGGCCGTCGAGGGCCGCGACGCGTTCCTGGAGAAGCGCGAGCCGGACTGGTCGCCGTACCCCTACTACTTCTGACTCGGCGACGGGTCACGTCGAGCGTCGTCGTGCCGAGGGGAGAGCGGAGCCGAACGGCAGGTCGCCCAGGCCGCTCCCGCGGCCGGAAGTCACTGCCGCGGTCGAAAGAACCGGCGCGGGAGCGCTTTTCGGCCGGGCAATCCGTGAGGCCGCCCGACTACCCTCGATACGATCAGGCGGCGTCCGAGAGGGCAGACGCCCGCCGATGCGGGCACGCGCCACACGACCCCGCGTCAGAGGACGCTAACTCTCCACCGCGAACCGGAACGTCGTGCGCCCCAACGTCACCTCGTCACCGTCGGACAGCACCGCCGAGCCGTCGATGCGGCGGTCGCCGACATACACCCCGTTGGACGACTGCAGGTCCCGCACCACGAACCCGGACACCGTCCGCGTGATCACCGCGTGCTCGCGGGAGACCTTGGTGTCGTCGATGCTCACGTCGTTGTCGGGCAGCCGCCCCAGCCGCAGTTCGCCGGCGACGGCGTACTCGGTCCCGTCCGGCGCGGTCAGGCGCCCGAGCGGCATCGCGGCGCCGTCCCGCACATCGGCCTCGGTCTTCTCGAACGCGCGCGGGTCGGCGGGCCGGGCGGCCGAGGCGGGGGCCACGGCGAGCGGCTCCTGGCGCAGCACCGCGCCCTCCAGCGCCACCAGCGACGGTGACGGGTCGATCCCGAGCTCGTCCGCCAGCGTCCGGCGCAACCCGCGGCACGAGTCCAACGCGTCGGCCTGTCGCCCCGACAGGTACAGCGCGGTGATCAGCTGCGCCCACAGCGGCTCCCGCAGCGGATTCTCCTGCACCAACCGGCGCAGGTCCCCCACCACCGCCGAGGCGCGCCCCGCCGCGATCTCGGCGTCGTACATCGCCGACTGCACCGCGGCCCGCTCCTCGGCCATGCCCAGCGCGAAGGTGTCGGCGAACTGCAGTCCGCGCAGGTCGGCGACCGCGTCGCCCCGGAACTCGCCGAGCGCCTTCGCGAACATCAGCGACGCCTGCTCGTACCGTCCAGTGGCCGCGAGGTCGGTGCCCCGCCTGCGGGCCGCCGCGAACCGGCCGATGTCGGACTGCTCGGGCAGCAGGTCGAGGCGGTAGGTCCGGCCGGCGGTGACCAGCGCGGCGTCGAGACCCGAACCGGCACCGTCGGGCCCGAGCGGCCCGCGCAGCGCCTTCCGCAGCCCCGACACGAACACCTGCAGGCTCGCGACCGCAGACGCGGGCGGGTTGCCGTCCCACACCTGCTCGCTGAGGGAGTCGACGGTGACGGCACGGTTCCGGTTGAGCACGAGCAGGGCCAGCACAGACCGAGGCTTGACGCCGGACACCTCGTTGGCGCCGCCGTCGACCGACATCGACACCTGTCCGAGTACGCGGATGTCCAGGGAACTCATGCCCGAATACTAAGCCTCCACACAGGTTTGCACCGCAGCCTGGCAGACGCGTGACGGAGACCTCATGCGCGGCTCTTCCGCGCCGGCCGCACTCTCGCTCGGGCGGCGGCGAGGAAGCCTGATACGAAACGTCAGGCGACCGGGGAGGAACCGGACACCCACCGCGGCGCGTCGCACGGGACGCGACTTGATGAACATTGCGTGAACTGTCGCCGTCTCCTCCACGAAGCCCCAGGTCAGCGTCTTCAAACGAGCGAAACCGATGTTTGGCGATTCGATCAGCCGGGCAGCAGAATCTGAACTCATGAACAGTGAACTGGTCATTCTGGTGTTGGTGATCGTCACCGGCCTCGGTTTCGACTTCACCAACGGCTTCCACGACACGGGGAACGCGATGGCCACGTCCATCGCAACGGGCGCCCTGAAGCCCAAGACGGCGGTCGCGATCTCCGCGGTCCTCAATCTGGTCGGTGCGTTCCTCTCCGTGGCCGTCGCACTCACGGTGACCAACTCGGTGGTCAAGATCCAGCAGAGCTCGGGCCCGCACAAGGGCCTGCCGGTCGGCTCGATGACCGAGAACCACGGCCACGCGCTGCTGGTCATCGTGTTCGCCGGCCTGATCGGCGGCATCGTGTGGAACCTGCTGACCTGGCTGCTGGGCTTGCCGAGTTCCAGCTCGCACGCGCTGTTCGGTGGACTGATCGGCGCGACCATCGCGGCGCTGGGTATGAGCGGCGTCGTGTGGAACGGCCACGGTGCGCAACTGGACGGCGTCGTCGGCAAGGTGATCCTGCCGGCCCTGATCTCGCCGGTGATCGCCGGAATCGTGGCCGGCGTGGGAACGTGGATCGTGTACAAGGTCGTCGCGGGGGTGGCGTCGAAGTTCACCGAGTCGGGCTTCCGGATCGGCCAGATCGGCACCGCCTCGCTGCTGTCGCTGGCGCACGGCACCAACGACGCACAGAAGACGATGGGTGTTATCACCCTCGCCCTGATCGGTTACAGCTGGGACGACAAGAACGCCACCGGGATGTTCGCGTGGCACAACCTGCACAACATTCCGTTGTGGGTCAAGGTCGCCTGCGCGGTCGCGATCGCGTCGGGCACGTACATCGGCGGCTGGCGGGTCATCCGCACGCTCGGCAAGGGCCTGGTGGAGATCCACTCGCCGCAGGGCATGGCCGCCGAGGCCGCGACCGCAACCGTCGTCCTGGTATCGACGGGCATGGGCTTCGCGCTGTCCACCACGCACGTCGCCACCGGATCGATCCTCGGCTCGGGCGTCGGTAAGCCCGGTGGCAAGGTCCGCTGGAACGTCGCCGGCCGCATGCTGGCGGCCTGGGTGATCACCCTGCCCTGTGCGGCCGTCGTCGGCGCGATCATGTGGGAGATCGGTGACCGTATCCCCACGGTCGGCCCCTACGTGATGTTCGTGATCCTGCTCGCCCTCGCCGGCTACATGTACCGGCGCGCACAGCAGCAGAAGATCGACTCGAACAACGTCAACGCCGATTGGGACGACAAGACCCACTCGATCACCCCGCCCAAGACCCCTGCGAACGCCTGAAAGAGCACTGACTGACATGGAAATGCTTACCGCTCTCTGGGATGCCGCCTGGAAGATCCTGATCGCCGGCCTGGTCCTCGGTGCCGCACTACCCGCCCTGTTCGCCGTCGGAATCCGGGCCTACGCGGCGGGCGACGGGCACGAGCACGCCGACGGCTCCGTGACCAAGGGCAACCCGATCGGGAAGGTCGTCGCCTACGTCGCGTTCGCGTTCGTGGTGGTGGTGATCATCTTCGGCATCGCGACGATCATTGCGCAGGGCCAGGGCGAGACCCTCGACTTCCACTACTTCCCGCCGTTCCACAAGTGACCCGAGCAGCACCGATCCCGTACAGGAGACGCGCGTGACCAACGACAAGAACCCGGCGACTCAGGTCCTCAGCTGGCTGCGGGCGGGTTATCCCGAGGGGGTTCCGCCGAAGGACTACTTCCCGCTGCTGGCCCTGCTCCGTCGCACGCTCACCGAGGACGAGCAGCACCAGGTGCTCGGCCAGCTGCTCGAGGCGCGCCCCGCGGGCTCCGTGGCCCGTGAGCAGATCGAGGATGCCATCGCCAAGGTGACCCACGCGATCCCGGACCCCGCGGACATCCGCGAGGTCGCCTCCCGGCTCGCCGCCGGCGGCTGGCCGCTCACCGGCTTCGCCGGCTGAGTAATCAGGCATTCCACCCACGCTAGGCTTCACCGCAGGCGTCCAGGTAGTCAGCCTCCTATCCTGTCGGGTAGGAGGCTGACGCATTTCTCTTGGGAAAGGCAGGTCACGGACATGGCCCGAGGGCCCGGGTTCATCGCGCGCATCACCACCTGGCTGCGCGCCGGGTACCCCGACGGGGTGCCCGTCAACGACTACCAGCCGCTGCTCGCGCTCCTCGAGCGTCAGCTCACGAAGGAGGAGGTCAAGCAGGTCACCCGCGACCTGATCGGACAGGCGACGGTGACCGTCGACGGTATCGAGCCGATCACCCGGGTCGACGCGGGCGTAGCGATCAGCAGCCGCACCAACGATCTCCCGCTCGAGCACGACATCGAGCGGGTGCGCGAGCGGCTCGAACGCAAGGGCTGGCCGTTCGACAACGACCCGCTGGGCCACGACACGAACGGCGCCGGCCCAGGCCCCGACGAACAGGGCCCGGACGCGGGTGCCGACCCCCCGCGCACCGACGGTGACGACGACCCGCACGGCTCCGGCCCGTACGGCGGCGCATGAGCCCCTCTCCCCTGCTGACTCCGCTCCCGATCGACACCGTCGACTCCGCGCTCGCGGGTCTGTCCGCGCTGCTCGACGGCACCGCCGACGCGGTGCTGCCCGTGCCCGCGCACGACGCGCACGAGGCCCGGCGTCTCGGTGACGCCCTCGGCGCGGGCGCGCCCATCGACGAGCGGGTCGCCCTCGTGGTGGCCACGTCCGGCACCACCGGCACCCCGAAGGGTGCGATGCTCACCCGAGACGCACTCGTCGCGAGCGCCGCGGGCACCCACCTGCGGCTCGGCGGCCCCGGCCAGTGGCTGCTCGCGATGCCGCCGCACCATGTCGCGGGTGTGCAGGTGATGCTGCGGTCCCTCGGCGCCGGATACACCCCCGTGGGCATCGACGTGACCGGCGGTTTCGACCCCGCATCCCTCGCCGCTGGCCTCGCGCGCATGACCGGCCCGCGCCGCTACGTCTCCCTCGTTCCCACCCAGCTGGTCAAGGTGCTGGCCGACCCGGCCGCCACCGCCACGCTCGCCGAGTTCGACGGTGTCCTCATCGGCGGTGCCGCATGCCCGGTGCCGCTGCGCGAGGCGGCGCTCGCCGCGGGCATCCGCATGGTCCGCACCTACGGGATGAGCGAGACGTGCGGCGGTTGCGTGTACGACGGTGTCGCGCTGCCGGGCGTCGAGATCCGGCTCGACCCCGGCGCCGGGAGCGGAGCGAGCGGGCCGCATCACCCCGGCGCCGGGAGCGGAGCGAGCGGGCCGCATCACTCCGGCGCCGGGAGCGGAGCGAGCGGGCCGCATCACTCCGGCGCCGGGAGCGGAGCGAGCGGGCCGCATCAGCCCGGCCGCGTCCTCCTGGGCGGCGCCACCGTCGCCCTCGGATACCGGGGCCTGCCCGACCACCCCGCGTTCACACACACCTCGCTGCCCGGCCCGGGCTGGTTCCGCACCGACGACGCCGGCACGCTCACCGACGCCCCGGACGGACGGCGGATTCTCGCCGTCACCGGCCGCCTCGACGAGGCGATCTCCTCCGGGGGCCTCACCGTGATCCCTCAGGTGGTGGAGGCCGCGATCGCCCGCGCGCCAGGCGTCGTGGAGGTCGCCGTCTTCGGTCTCCCGGACCCGCGGCTGGGCCAGCGCGTGGTGGCCGCGGTGGTGGGGACGGCGACGCTCGAGGACATCCGTGACACCGTTACCGCAACGCTCGACCGCACGGCCGCTCCGCGCGAGGTGTTCCACGTCGACGAGCTCCCCCGGCGCGGCCCCGGCAAGGTCGATCGCCGGGCCCTGGTCACGCGGTTCGGGTAGCCGCCCACCGCGCGTGCTGGCGGCCGAGCTCGGTGGCCGGCGGGTCGCCGCACACCCACTCGCGGCAGATCAGGTGCCAGTCGGCGGTGGCGCGCAGGCGCCCGATCATGCCGAACGCGAGCATCTCCGCGCGGCGCGACAGCGTATGCGAGGCGGGCAGCCGCAGCGGCGGGTCGGCGGCGGGCGGCCTGGTGACCGCCGCCGCCGCGGCGCGCACGGTCGCCGCGGTCACCTCGAGCGGACCGTCGGTGAGATGCCAGGGCCCGACGGCGTGGAAATAGGCGAGCAGCTCGTCGGGGTCGGGGTCGGTGCCGGGGATCGCGCCGGCGGCCCGGAGCAGCTCGATGAGGTCGTCTGAGCGTGAATCGGACGCCGCGCGGAAGCATCCGCCCTCGAATGCGACCTGCTCGCGCGTGAGCCGCTTGTACAGTCCGAAGTCCACGAATCCGAGCCGCCCGTCCGGGCACACGAGCACGTTGCCGGGGTGCGGGTCTCCGCAGAACCGTCCGTCGCCGAAGATGCCACCCGCGTAGAACCGGTGCAGGATCTCGGCCGCCCGATCCCGTTGGGCTCGCGGCGCGTCCTCGAGTTCTGTGAACCGTCCACCCGGGCAGAACTCGGTGACCAGCACCCGCGGCCCCGACAGCTCCGGTAGCGGCGCGGGCACCAGGATGAACGGGTGTCCCGCGAAGTGCGCCGCGACCTCCGTCTGCGTCGCGCACTCGCGTGCGTAGTCGAGCTCCTCGAGCAGCGTCGAGCCGATCTCGGTGACCACGCCGTCGGCACGCAACAGGTCGGCGCGCCGCCCGCGCCACATCCGGAGGAACAGCTGCAGGTTCTTCAGGTCGGCACGCAGTATCACGTCGATGTCCGGGTACTGCACCTTGACCACCACGTCGCGGCCGTCCCGGGTCCGGGCCCGGTGCACCTGCCCGATCGACGCGGCCGCGAACGGCTCCGGGTCGATCTCGGCGAACGCGCCGCGTGGGCAGTCGGCCTCGATGATGGGCCGGACGGTGGCGAAGTCTGCGCCCGGCGCACGATCCGTGAGAGCTGCGAGCCGCGCGGCGAACTCGGGCTGGGCGTGCTCGGGAACCAGGCCGAGGTCGACGGTGGCGAGCGCCTGCCCGAGCTTCATCGCGGCGCCGCGCATGTTGCCGAGGACGGTGACGAGGCGGTTGGCGGCCCGGATCGCGGACCGCTCCTCCGCGGTGTCGCCGGGCGTACCCGCGGCGCCACCGGATATACCCGCCGCGCCGCCCGGCGTATCCGGGGAGTCGCCCCGCGTACCGGCCGACACGGCCGCCGCCACGCCGGTGACGGCACCGTCGACGGCGGTGCGCGCGACGATCCCGCCCAGCTGCGCGCCGCGCTTGATGCGCTCGCGGCGCTCGGTCATCGCTGGTTGGACGCTATCGACCCGAAGATCAGCGTCGACACCGCGGCGGGGAACGACTCGACCGTCTCCGGGGTCGACAGTCCGTGGATCGCGCCCGCGAGGATCATCCCGTTGATGGCGCGGGCCGTGTTCGCAGTGTCGAGGTCGGAGCGCAGGAAGCCGCGCTCGACGCCGTTCTCGAGATACTCCCCCGTCAACGATGCGGCGGTCTCGAGCAGGCCGGTCAGCCGCTCGGTGAGCTCGCGGTCGATTCCGGTCGACTCGAACAGCAGGATCCGGATCAGCCGGTGGTCCGCGTGAAAGATCTCCTGCAGCGACCGGGCGATCCGGTCCGACTGCTCGCGGTACTCGTCCAGGCTGCTCGCCTGGTCGGACGGCTCCTCGTCGGTGAGGACCCCGGTGATCTTCTCCACCGTGTCCGACACCACGTGGTCGAGGATGTCCCGCTTGTTCTCGAAGTACCGGTAGAACGTGCCGTGCCCGATGCCCAACCGACGCGCGATGTCCGCGATCGAGGTGTTGTGGTAGCCACGCTGCGCGAACTCGTCGAACGCCGCGGCCACGATCGACTCGCGGAACTCGATGCGGCGCTGCTCCGCGCTCGCCTGCGTCCGCGTCTGGATGACCATGCGCCCTAGCCTAGCGGCTTCGATCCGCTGTATGGTCGCGGAATGACATGTCATTCCGCTCCGGCTGGGGCGGCGGACAGGGCCCCGCACCGGGCCTCGACAAGGGAGTCGACACACCTATGACACACGACGTGATCATCATCGGCGCCGGGTTCGGCGGCATGGGCGCCGCGATCGAACTCAAACGGATGGGCCGCGACGACATCGTGATCCTCGAGCGCGAGGAGGATCTCGGCGGCACCTGGCACGTGAACCGCTACCCCGGCCTCGCCGTGGACATCGCCTCGGTCACCTACTCGTACTCGTTCGAGCCGAACCCGGATTGGTCCCGCCTCTACGCGCCCGGTTCCGAACTGAAGGCGTACGCGACACACGTCGCGGAGAAGTACGACCTGCGGCGGCACATGCGGTTCGGCGTCGAGGTGACGGGCGCCGTCTGGGACGAGGACACAGCCGAGTGGGTGGTCACGGTGGCCGGGGCTGGGGCGGGGACGACGGAGGTCGGGACCCTGCGTACCAGGTACCTGATCACCGCGACCGGCTACCTCTCGCAGCCCAAGCTGCCCGACATCCCCGGCATCGAGACGTTCGCCGGCACCGTGATCCACAGCGCGAGGTGGGACGATTCCGCGGAACTCGACGGTCGCCGGATCGGCATCATCGGCACCGGCGCCACCGGCGTACAGCTGGTACCCGAGCTGGCGAAGCGCGCCGGGCATCTCACCGTGTTCCAGCGCACCCCGATCTGGGTGGTGCCCAAGGTCGACTTCCCGGTGCCGGCGTGGGCGCGCAGCGTCTTCGCGAAGGCGCCGGCCACGCAGCAGGCTGCGCGCCTGGCGAACTCTGCGGTCCTCGAGATCCTCTCGACAGTGGGCGTGCTCAACTTCAAATACGGTCGCGGCTTCAACTCGTTCGCGGCATTGCTGGCCAAGGCGCACTTGTTCTCCCAGGTGCGCGATCGCACGACGCGCCGTGCCCTCACCCCCGAGTACTCGTTCGGCTGCAAACGGCCGACGTTCTCGAACAGCTACTTCCCGACGTTCGGCCGGGACGACGTCACGCTGAACACCGACACCATCACCGAGGTACGGCCGGAAGGCATCGTGACCGGCGACGGTACCGTCACCGAATTGGATGTTCTGGTGCTGGCTACCGGGTTCTCGCTGTGGGAGAAGAACTTCCCTGCGATCGAGGTCATCGGACGCGGAGGGCGCGACCTCGGGAAATGGTGGCGAGACAACCGATTCCAGGCATACGAGGGCATCTCGGTGCCTCGCTTCCCCAACTTCTTCTCGCTGCACGGCCCGTACTCGTACACCGGCCTGTCCTACTTCTGGACGATCGAGGCGCAGATGGTGCTGCTACACAGGTTGTTCGACGAGGCCGACCGGCGCGGCGCCACCACCATCGAGGTCACCGAGGAGGCCAACGACCGCTTCCTGGGCGACGTGACCCATCGGCTCGAGCGCTCGGTGTTCCAACTCGGCAGCTGCGCGGGCTCGCACAGCTACTACTTCGACCCGCACGGCGAGGCGAGCATCCTGCGCCCCAGCTCGGTCGTGTCGGCGCGGCGCGACGCGCATCGGTTCCCGCTCACCGACTACGCCTTCGCGTGATACCCGTTCCTGGACAGGAGTCTGCTATGAATTCGACACCCCGGCGCGACCTCGAGCCGCAAGAAGTCGAGTTGCATGCCCGCAACGTGAGATTCGACTGGACGCGCACACCGCTGCACTGGATCAAGGGACAGCCCGCGGTGTCCGACATGGTCTGCATCCTGCACCTCCTGCTGCCTGAGGGGGAGCGCTGGTTCTGCGAGGTCTACAACGAGGCCCTCCCCTTCGTGAAGGACGAGGACCTCGCCCGCACCATGCGCGGCTTCATCGGCCAGGAGGCCATGCACGCCGAGTCCCACGACAAGGCCGTCGGCGAGTTCCTCGAGGCGCGGGGAATCGACACCACGCCTGCGCTGCGACAGGCCGAGTACATCTTCCGAAAGATCCTCGCACCCCGCTCGCAGCACTCCGACAAGGCCAAATACAACGACATGGTGCAGCGCCTATGGCTCATCGCAGCCATCGAGCACTACACGGCCATCCTGGGCGACTTCGTCCTCAACTCCGCGTGGGACGACTACGACGTGGACCCGACGATGGCCGACATCTGCCGCTGGCACGGCGCCGAGGAGGTCGAGCACCGAAGCGTCGCGCACGACGTCGCCACCTACTTCGACCCCGGCTACCTCCACCGCTGTCGGGCGATGGTGGTGGTCGTCGTCTGCCTGCTGGTCCTGCTGCACCGGGAGGCGCGGTTCATGTGCGACGCCGATCCCGACCTGCACCTGTCCTACCCGCGGCTGTGGTGGGAGTATTTCAAGGGCAGTCACCGCAACATCCTGCCGAAGATCCGCACCGTCGTGAAGTTCACGCTCATCTACTTCAAACCGTCGTTCGACCCGGCATCGATCGGTTCGACGGCGCAGGCCGTGGCATACCTCGCCACGTCTCCGGCAGCCCGCGCAGCCGCATGACCGCGATCCTCGACCACGTCGCCGCCACCGCGCGTGCGTCGTTCGCCGGCCGCCGGGATCCGATCCGCGGCCGGGTCGCCCTCGTCACCGGCGCC